>JBBRVA010000201.1:0-11050 GCA_038247295.1 Caldilineales bacterium
AGACGCTCGGGTGCCCTTAGGGCGCGACTCAGGGGCCCAGAGGGCGCCCCGGCCAGATTTTTTTCGGGTGCCCCCTGGGCGCAACTGACCTGAGTCGTCAGTCGGCCTATCTCGCCATACAACTCGCTGAGTTGTTGCTCATGGGCCTGGCTCTGCTCGCTGGCTTTCCCCTCACGGCTAAACAAGGCGGGCAGACCCGTCAATGCGATCCTTTTCCATTCTTTCAGTTGTGTCGCGCCCTGAGGGCACCCGACCCCGATCTCTGCAGCCAGTTGACTGATGGTCTTTTCTTCTTTCATCAGCTCTCTGACCGATTCCGCCTTGAAGGTAGCATTGTAGTGTTTGCGCATGGCTCTTTTGGGACTTTATTTTTGCCGTTTTGACTGTCCAAATTCCTGGATCCATTATAGCCGCCCACTTTCTGATTCAAGTCTGGCAAGAAATCGGGATGCCACGCTACACCCAGGTCGACAATGAAGGCTGTTTTAGCGGCGGTGCTACCCATCCCTATGTGTTAGGCATGGTGGTCCGCCTGGCTTTGTGCGTTGGCACAGAACTCTTGTTTTCGCCGATTTATTATCCGAAGAGCAATGGGTGGGTCGAACGCTTCCATCAGGATTACAATCGCCATGTTTGGCAAAACACGTATCTGCGTGATCTCAAACAGGTGCGGCAGAAGTCCAGCCAGTTTTTTGCGCTTTATCGGCAAAGTGAGCACCATTCTGCCCTCAACGAACAGAGCCCGGCTCAGGTTCACACACAAGTGTCAGGTCGCCAACTCGCCGCTGACTTTACGTTCGGACCGACCAAACTCCCGCTGTATGCCGGACGCCTGCATTTTCTGCGCCGCGTCAGGGCGGATAAGACGGTTTCGGTGCTGAATGTCGCTTGGCCCGTACGTGCGGCTAGGCCGGATGATGGCGTTTGGGTGACCATCGAGTTGACGCCTGGCTACGCCGCTTTGTCGATTTATGATAAAGCACCCGATGTGCTCACCCGCACCTGTCTTGCTCGCCAGCCTTTCCCGCTCTCGGACACGGTGTTGCCTTTTCCGTCGCAGCTCGCTGATGCATTGCTTCAGCCGCAGTCACCTGGCCACGCAGCAACGTGAGTGCCGCCAGGATTCTGGCATTGGCAAGCACTCAAATTTGCTGCCCAATTCCCAGAACCCTCACCCCTTTCGCACTCGCAACCGCTACTTGGCTCCAGCGCCAACATGCTTATTCTCTCGACTAAATTTCCTGCATCTCGCATCCTTATGAACGATCTATTGATACTTTCGTTTGTTAATGTGCTCACTCTTTTGTGAACGATCTAAAGATGCGTGACACCTAGTGGTTAAATTTTTTAAGCACAAATCCCGCCAAAGCGTTTATTGCCCTATTGTCTGCTTGATGCTTGAGTAAGGAAACATGGGTGTCCTTCATTGTTGGCAGGAATTTCGAATCTATCGTCGCCAACGCTTCGGGAATCATGGTGGCCGGCATAACAGTGATGCCCATGCCGGCTTTCACCGCGGCCACGGTTCCGGCATAGCTTGGGCTAGAGAAGACCAGTCGCCATGTTCTGCTCGCATTTTCCAATGCCCGGAGTGCAGCGGCCCGATAAACGCAGGGTTGCGGTGACAAAACGAGCGGCACCGGCTTCGCAGGGTCGATCAGGCTTGGATCACCCACCCACTTTAAAGGTTCCGACCACACGTCGAGACCGTGGGGAAAATCCTCTGGACAGTTCATTTTGACGAGCACCACATCAAATTCTTTCTGTTTGAAACGGTCGAATAAATTAAGGGTTAGGTCACATTCGATCGTAAGCAGAATGCGCGGATGAAGACGGGAAAAATCCGCTAAAACCTCGGATAGAAAGACGCTGGCAAAATTTTCGGGCAGGCCAAAGCGCACTTCACCTTCCAGTTCGGGCTGTTTGAAGCGATCCAGCACTTCACGGTGCAGGGCGAAGATTTGCCGCGCATAGCCAAGAAAGATCTCTCCTTCTGGTGTAAGCGAAAAGGTCTTGCCGCGCACAAGCAGCGGCTTGCCGAGCAGCTGCTCTAGCTTGGCAATTTGCTGGCTGATCGCCGATTGGGTGCGCTCGACGCGTTCCGCAGCTTTAGTAAAGCTGCCGGTTTCAGCGGCAGCAAGAAAACATTGAAGGGTAAAGGTGTCAATACTCATTAGAATCTCTAATGCTCAACGAGAGCTTCATGAATTTTACTTATATTAGCATGGCTTATAGAATAAAGCAATAAAGCTAGAACATCTAATAAGTAAGGACGATTCTATGACAGCAACTGCCATCGCAAACCTTTTTCATGTGGATACCCTCGCCCTCATCATGATCACGCTGGTGGGTTTCATCGGGCTTACCGTCGCCAGTTTTGCCACACGTTATCTAAAGGGGGATAGACAGTATGGGCGATTCTTTACATTGCTCGCGTTGCTGGTGGGCTCGGTCATGGTGATGGTCTGCGCCGACCATATTCTCGTGCTGCTTGCGGCGTGGGCAGGGAGTAACCTGCTCCTGGTAAAGCTCATGGTCCATAAAGCGAGTTGGCAAGCGGCCAAGGCATCCGGTGTCATCGCAGGAAAAACTTATCTGCTGGGATTTGCCCTGCTCGCCGCTGCGCTTGGCTTGCTCTACTTGGCTACTGGGCAAACTTCCATTCAAGCCATCATCCATCACACGCCAGCTTCTCCTTTGGTCATGCCTGCGCTCGTGTTGCTGATCGCAGGCGCAATGACACAGTCAGCGATCTGGCCTTTCCACCGCTGGCTGATCAGTTCACTTAACTCGCCCACGCCTGTTTCCGCCATGATGCACGCCGGGCTGATTAATGGTGGTGGATTCCTGCTGACGCGCTTTGCCCTGCTCTATTTCAATACCCCAGGTCTGCTGGTGGTGATTTTTAGCGCAGGGTTGGCAACCGCGCTCATCGGCACGCTCTGGAAACTCATGCAGCATGACGTGAAGCGGATGCTTGCCTGTTCGACGATGGGGCAAATGGGCTTCATGCTCGTCCAGTGTGGGCTTGGGCTGTTCCCCGCGGCGGTGGCGCATTTATGCTGGCATGGTTTGTTCAAGGGCTATTTGTTCCTGGCTTCCGGCAGCACTGCGCAAGAAAAGCGGCTTGAGCTTGGCTATCCACCCAGCGCCGTTGCTTTTAGCCTCGCGTTAATCTGCGGGATGGCAGGCAGCTATAGCTTTGCGCTGGTTAGCCATAAAACTTGGGCAACAACCGATACAACCCTGGTGATGCTGGCGATTGCCTTGATCGCGGGCAGCCAGTTCGCGCTGCCGCTGTTACGCCGCCAGCCTTTTGCCATGCTGCCTTTCGCTTTGATCGCGACTGGCGTGATGGGCGCGGTGTATGGCGCAAGCGTGGCTTTGATTGAGTCTGTGCTGGCCCCGCTGAACCTGATGCAGCCGCAGCCGTTAAATGCATTGCACCTCATCGGTCTTGCACTGTTGCTGGTGGCATGGCTCAGCATGCTTTTTGTGCGCAACCCGAATCGTATCGATCAACTGCCTGCATGGGTGCTACGGTTTTATGTGCGCGCCTTAAATGCCAGCCAGCCACACCCAGACACCATTACCGCACACCGTAACCATTATAAGTATGGATAAGCCAAACTATGAAAAACGCCCTGAACCTAACAGCAAAAACCACCAATGGTATGCTGTTGAAAGCAAGCGAATTGTGGCCTATTGATGACGCAATCAAGGATAGCTGGCAGCGGATCGCCCCCTTTTGGCCGCTGAAAAACCTGATTGCGGTCAACCCGCTGCAAGGATTGGAAGATTTGCCCATTGAGGACGCGCTCGTAGAAGGTGCGGCCTATTTCCAGCAGGCGAGCTTACCGAAACCGCTGGAAACCGTCAATCGTGAAACCATCAAATGGGTGAAGGCTTTTTGCGATGAAGGGCAGGCGACCATCCCGATGCCGCTGCGTAACCGTGGGTTATACCCAGCGTGGCGACAACTTGCCCGTTTCGATATAAGATTACACGGCAACGATGCGAAAAAGCAGGCATGGCTGGCAGCGCTGCCAGAAGCACCAGAAGCCATGCTTGCCGAAGGCTTGCTCAAACTCAACATCCCGCGCGCCGAACAGACCCATTTTTTTACGCTGCTGCTCACAACTTTACCAGGCTGGGCGGCGCATATCAAATATCGTACAGAATGGGCTGGAGGTGAAAGCGCTCATCCTCACCCTGTTACCCAAGCGGATTACCTAGCCATGCGCCTTGCCATCACCTATCTGCTCTGGCCACAAGCTGCCGACCTGCTTGACTGGCATCGCAAAGCCTATGCGACGGCAAAACAACAGCGCAACCCAATCGAGGCGATCACCCAGACCGAAAACGCTTATCGCCTGCCGCTGCTCAATCAACTGGCGGCGCAGACGCTGCGCCAACCGCACACGCCCGCCGCGCAGTTGGTTTTCTGCATCGACGTGCGTTCAGAACCATTTCGCCGGGCATTGGAGGCGAAAGGTGATTATGAAACGCTCGGCTTTGCTGGCTTCTTCGGCATTCCCGTGCGCATCGAGGATAGCGTGACTGCGGAGTCCTATGCCTCCTGTCCGGTCTTTCTCAAGCCAAAACACACGATCAAGGAATCACCCGCGGGTTCACAGGAAGCCTACCAAAAAGATTATGCCGGATATGCGCGCTTGACGGCCTTCAAACGCTTTTACCAATCTATGAAATATACCTTCACCACCCCGTTTGCGCTGGTGGAAACGCTGGGATTAGCCAGCGGCGTGTGGATGGGGCTGAGGAGCTTTGCACCCACGCTCGCCATGCAGATAAAAACCGCTATTACGCAAACAATTCGCCCGCAGGTGGAGGTGACGCCCGCGCTGGAGAACATCACGCTCATGGAGCAGTGCGCATATGCGGAAGGGGCGCTTAGAATGATGGGGCTGACGCGTAATTTTGCGCCGCTCGTGATCCTCTGTGGGCATGGCAGCACGACCCAAAACAATGCCTATGCGACGGCGCTCGATTGTGGCGCGTGCGGCGGTCGTCACGGCGCCAGCAATGCGCGCCTTCTGGCCGCTATGCTGAATAGCGCGAAAGTACGGGATCAACTGATTGACAAAGGGCTCGTCCTTCCAGAAGCTACGCGTTTCATTGCGGCGGAACATAACACCACCACAGATGAAGTGACACTTTATACCCATGAAATGACCGCACAGTTAGCCCAACTAAAGGATGATCTGGAGGCCGCGCGCAAAGCCAATAGTCAGTGGCGCGCGCAAGCAATGGGCTTTCAAGGTAATGAAGCGGCAAGCGCCGCCCACACCGCCTTGCGGAGCGTGGATTGGGCGCAAGTGCGTCCCGAATGGGGGCTGGCGCGGAACGCGGCTTTCATCGTCGCCCCGCGTGCTCTGACAAGGGAAATTAGCCTCGAAGGCCGCGCTTTCCTGCATTCTTATGATTGGCAGCAAGACCCCGAAGGCGCAGCGCTGACAGTGATTCTCACCGCGCCGATGGTCGTGGCGCAGTGGATTAATACGCAATATTTATTCTCTACGCTTGATAATGTGGCTTATGGCGGCGGCAGTAAAATCACCAAGAATATCACCGGAAAAATCGGCATTATGCAGGGTAACGCTAGCGACCTGATGCATGGTTTACCGCTCCAATCGGTGTATCACACCGATACAGAGGCATATCACCAAGCCATGCGTCTGCTGACCGTGGTATATGCCCCCAGAGCGTTGATTGACGGCATCCTCCGTCAACAGGAAGTACTCAAAAAACTCTTTGGCAATGGCTGGGTGACGCTCGCTTGTCTCGAGCCGAGCGAAAAGCAGCCTTACTTCTTACAACGTGACTTCACATGGCAGAAAGCGGACTAAACATGGGCTCACCGTATAAGCGAAATTTTCACCTACACCTTTCGCACATAAGCGAGAAAACCAACTATCAAATGCAGGTACTCGCTTCAATGGCGGAACTACAGCAATTCGCTAAAGCCGCCCAGTTTCCATCCCATGCCTTGATCCTCCGGCCTAACCACCGGCAAAACAAGCATCTCTTGTTCAAAGGCATTCAGACTGCGGACGCGCTGGAAGCGGCGTTCAAGGAAGCGCAAAAACATTCCCCTAATGGTACGGTTTGGGTTGAAACTGATATGCGCGCCCACCTAAACCCATCTCGTATGTCTGTGATCGGTGAACTGGCTGAAAAAATGGCGCAACGCTTAGCCACCCCCTGTCCAAAATGTCAAACACCGGGTTGGGGAGAAGTACGGGTAGAAACAGGTCTTGCATGCCGTTGGTGCGGATCGGAAACCGAACTAGTTAAAGCCGAAATCTTCGGTTGCACAAAATGTGATTATGAAGTAAGGGTTGGCCGCGCCGACGGCTTAAGGGAGGCCGATCCTGGAAATTGTCCTTATTGTAATCCCTGATATGTACTAACGCGCAGCACGCCGAAGCAACCCTTATGTCCGATAAAAAGGGTTGCTTCGGCGTACCTCTTGGTCTAACACTGCCGCTGCGCGGCTTAACGATGCGCGCCATGAATGCAAACCCAATGACCAACGCCAAGTCGCTCAGCCTAAAGCTGTTGCGCCTGGCCCCAGCCAAACCGGCATGTCATGGGCGGTATGCCGTGTCGCTTGCTAAGCCGACTTCAATTGCGCAACCGTTTGTCGGACCGCCGCTTGGTTTGTGGTCGGTGTGTAGTTAAACTTTGTCACAAATTTACTGGAATCGAAATAATATTCCCGATCATATTGATAGCGCATTTCGTACATTTCGTTGAGAATCGGGACAAAGAGGCCGAGTGCTTTCATCCCCCAGCCGGGCAGAACTTGTACGCCAAGCGCAACGTTCATTTCGTCGGCAAATAGTTTGACCCACTCTCTGCCGGTCAACGCGTGGCTATCCACCGGTAAGTTCCAAACCTGATTGAATGCTTCGGGCGTGTTGCCGATAATGGCCGTTCCTTTTGCCAAATCCGGCGTATACCCCGTGGTGTGCGTGACATCGGCATTGCAGAACCATTGTGCTTTTTTCCCCTTTACCAAGTTGTCGTAGATCAAACTCATGAGTCCGCTTTTATCCTTGATCGGCCCGAAAAAGTCCGGCGCTCTAGCAATGATGGCGGTTAACTTGCCTTTTTCGCTGTTTTCTAAGATATACTTGTCAACATAAGCGCGCACTTCGCCCTTTTTACTGCTTGGGCTGATAGGCGAACTTTCGGTGATCCGCTTTACGTTGTCGCCACCAATCGCATAGACATTGTCAAAGAAAACTAATTTGGCTTGGTGTTTGATGCAAGCCGCAACCACGTTGCGGATGAGCGGCGGCCACTTTTCTTGCCAGAGCTTTGTGTTGTACGCGTAACCCAACGTCAAGTAACAAATTTCACTGCCTTGCACGGCTTTGTCCACCTGTTCCTCTACCGATAAATCAGCCGGAAACAAGGTGTCTGTTTCGTTTACTTTCTTCGGGTTTCGGCTGACGAGCCGAATCTCATTGGTAAAATTTTTGAGCGCTTTCGCCAGCTCGACCCCAATTGCCCCACCTGCGCCTAGAATTGTTTGCATGACATTCTCCTGATGTTGTTGCCATTGCTTGTATATTTTGAGAACAGAGCCACTACAGGTATGATACCGCTACTGAATCGGACGCTCTATGATATAGAATCCATTATTTTTGTCCAATCGTCCGAATTTGTGCGGAGGGTACAATGGATGTTCTGGCTGATATACTCAATTCATTACGCCTCGTTAGTTCAGTTTACTGTCGTTCTGAGCTAGATTCGCCTCGCGCTCGCGCTGACAATGGCCCTCGTAATCGTCCCGACGGCAAACGCTCATACGCCGCTCGGACCAGGAAGCAACGAGCGCTTGGCAAGTGCCACGGTGATTCCTGATTCTACGAAGTCCTGGGCGGTCTACGCCGATCTGCATAATGGCGGCGAAGCCCAGTACTACAAGTTCGAAGCCACGAAAGGCGAGCAGATCCCCATCACGTTGTACACGAGTCCGTCCAAGCAGGACGCCGACTTCCTCCCTGGCTTCGTGCTCATGGGCCCAGGCATCGCCAACCAGGGATCCGTTCCGAGCTATGTCGAGACGCCGGCAGGCGCAGGCCACAGGGTGGTCAAAGGCACGCGCCCCGCGCACGCGACCTACGAGGCTTTTGCCCCGAGTTCCTTCGTGCAAGTCGCGGACATCTCATTCGAGGCTCCAGCCGATGGCCTATACTACATCGCCGTCCTGAATGATGAACGTGGAGGCCACTATGGTGTCGCAATCGGCGCGCGGGAGTCGTCCACGCTCTACGAGTGGATCGTCAACCCGCTTGCCTTCCCGTCTATCTACGCCTGGGAAGGGCAGCGTCTATCGCTGGTGTTCGCACCGGCCTTCTTGATTTTAGCGCGCGGCCTTGGCCTCCTGATCCGCCGTCACCGCCGAGGGCGGCGTCTGGACCTTGCGGGCTGGCTGGCCGCGAGCGCAGGCCTTCTGTTCATGGGCTCCGGCGCGACGGTCGCGGCCCAGATGGCCGTGTCTCTCCTGCGAGCGCCCGCCGATACCCTCGTGATCTTCACGGTAATCATCGCCGCACTGCCGGTGCTGCTCGGCGTGATCACCCTGCGCCTGGCCATCCGCAGGTCTGGACAGTGGAACTGGAGATCCCGGATATTCCTAGCGTTTCTTAGTGGCGCAGCCCTCCTATTTTGGGCCGGCTGGCTTGTCGGATCGGGCCTCGCTATCACGGCCGCGTTCGTTCCCGCCCAAGCGGCCCCAAAGGCGCCGCTTGGGCGGCGCGGCATAAGTCTGGCGCTGACCAAGGTGGAGGGCGTGACGACGCGCTGACTCAGGGCGCGCGAGTGCGCCCGTGTCGTCCGGGCGGTTTGGTTTCACGCGCTTCGCGTACTGAGGGCTAGCGTTCTAGCAAATTCAAGAAAAACATTTTCCGATCTTCAGCGCATATAGCCCTGGCTGCACTTGAGAACTCTGTGAAAACATTAGCTTGAAAGCGCTCGCTACGCGGGCGCTACGCCTAACAAACGGATCAACCGCCGAGCGGAGCGAGTCAGGTTATCCGCAACACGGTAGACCGCGGCGGGCGACGCCCGGGACGCGTGGGAAAACCAAATAGCCGGGACCATGCTGGGGTTAAATGCCCCCGGGGGGGGGTGGGGGGCGTCGCGCGCCGCGGCGATACTTTCTAACGTACGCCCAATGCGTATAGACCACTTCACACAAGCGAAAGGCGATTCATGGGTCAATTCTTTAACCCGTTTATTCAGTTCGACGGGTATGCTTTTTTGGTCATTGGTTTAATCGTCCTGATTTTTCCCAGTCCCCAGCCCGGTCTGGCAAAGCCCGTCAATCACGCCGATTTACAGCCCTTCGCCCAAACCAGAAGGCTGTTGGCTGCGATGTTTATCGCTTCTGCCCTGTTGCTTATCGTGATCGGCAGAAATGTCACCGATCCCGTGACGCTCAGAGCCGTGGGCCTGGCTCGGATCGCTTCCTTTGCCCTGGTCATAGTGCTCAACCTCATGCAACTCAGAAGTAAAAGGTGGAAAGCCGTTCCGTTAGTGGTGTTGGTGTCGCTCTTTACTTTGTTCACCGCGGGCTACACTTTCTTGATCGCCCATCTTTGACCCTGGCTTTGCTAACGGGATAAACCGGGAAGCAACCACTGATCAAGTCCAAGCGCTACAGGCCATGCACCAGCGGATCTACAACCTTGATTGCGAATGGGCGCAGCATCTGGAGGGTTCTTATTTCCCCAAGGATATCTTGCGGCACTACGCCCAGCAGGGCACCCCGCTCTGGTATCTCGACCACGGCAGTCAGTCTCTGATCCAGTCCGACCATTGCAACACAATCGTTGTCCGCTGGGTTGTGCGCGAGCAGGGCGTCGCCCTGGCCGGCGCCAATCCCGCAACACTGGTCGATCCGATTCCGGTGGCTATGCTGCGGCAGGAAATCATGGCGGCCATGACGGGGTGGTGGCAGCAGATCCAAGCCGATCCCGCCCAGATCAATAACCGGTTCTATCAGACCTTTGCAGTCTTGAATTACTCCCGCATGCTCCACGACCTCCACACGGGCAGCACTGGCTCCAAGCGGGCCGGCGCAGAATGGGCAAAAGCTACCCTAGCTCCAGCTTGGGCCGGGCTGATTGATCGCGCCTGGGCAGGGCGTCCCAACCCGGCTTTCTCCGTTCGACAGCCAGCCGACCCCACGGACTTTCAGCTCACGCTAGCTTTCATTCCGTACGTTATTAGCCTAGCGACGCAGTCCACTAAGGATCTAGAAACTAGCAGACCTTAATCCGCGGCCTATTTTAATGTGTAACCTTCTCTACTTATAGACAACACAAGACCATCCGCACCCAATCCGAAAGCATCAGGGCGGAAAAGGCGCTTCAGCGCTGCCCCAGGAATGCCAGCGCATGGAGCGCGGCGATCGACGATTCTTTTAGTATGGCGAACTCACCAACGAGGAATACGCTATGATCGGGGCTCGGTTTTGGCGTAAAGGAGTGCTTAGCATGCAAGTAATTCGACGCTGCCTAATTTGCTGTCAAGCCGCCTTGGCCTAGCGTTTATCGATCTCAGTTAGCAACTCGTCAGCCGCTTCCTCAATTGCCAGATAATCATTTTGCGCGCCGCGTTGCTTGGCTGCGATCACGCCACTGCGATGGAGGCGCTGAAAGTCGCCATAGGGAAACTTGTAATGTTGCTTCGTTTCGGCGCTGGCATCGGGGTCAATCGCTAAAAACCACTCGCCATAAGCCTCCCAGCCGTGTGCTTCGCGATAATTATTTTCATCGCCCTCCGTGGATTGGGCCTCACTCCAATCACTGTCCAACACATAGTGATGACTCTTGTTCAAACTATGTGACTTTTTCAGTGCCTTTTCATTGACTTTAAGCTTAGCCACAATCGTCTCCTTTCTGTCATTGCTTCCGCACGTCTTACACGCATCGCCTCCTTCCTCCACTTTAGCAAACTCAATTGAAAAAGCAATCGATCTGGGTATAACTGGAAAGTATAAAAAGAGATATAG
>JBBRVA010000202.1:0-10996 GCA_038247295.1 Caldilineales bacterium
CGGCTAGCGCTGGGGGCCGCCAGGGATGGCGGCGGTCCCGGCGGTAAAACTCCTGCCTGAATCGTTACGTAAATCGTAAATCAAAAATCGTACATTATCGCCGTCTGAGCAGGGATAGGTATTTTCTATGGATACGACGAAGCAGGCGAATAAGCCGTTGCTACGCACACCCGACGTACGGGTAAAAAATAAGATGAAATACGCAACGCTGGAAAAGCTCTGGGGCTATCTGCTGATTGCACCGTTTATGATCTTTTTCATCATCTTCGTGCTTGTGCCCTATGGCATGGTGATCTGGCTCAGTTTCGTGGATTGGCATCCGCGCGGGGTCACCGAATATGTCGGGCTACAAAATTACACGGCCGTCGTAAGCACGAGCGTAGCCCGCAAGGCGCTGCTCAACTCGTTTTACTTTGCGTTGATGGTCGTTCCCCTCTCCACAGCGCTATCGCTGTTGACAGCGGTTTTGATCGTTTCGCTGCGCAGCCGTAACTTGCGCAGCTTCTTCCAGGCCACCTTTTACCTGCCTGGTGTCATCTCGGGTCTGGCGGTGGCGATCATTTGGCGCTTTGTCTTTGATTACCATGTCGGCGTCCTAAATTTCTTCTTGTCGCTTCTAGGCATGGAGGCGGTCAACTGGTTGGGCAATGTCTATACCGCCTTGCCGTCGCTGGCCGGGATGACGATTCTCTCTGGCAATGGCGTTGCGATTATCATCTTCTGCGCCGCCCTGCTCAGTGTCCCTTCGGATCTCTATAACGCAGCCGCGGTGGATGGCGCAAACTTCTGGCGCCAACAGTGGTCGATCACGCTGCCGCTGATCACACCCGCGCTCTTGTATGTGATCGTTGTCTCAACCCTGGGCGCATTACAAGTTTTTGTACCCGTCTTCGTGCTGACGCGCGGCGGACCGGTCCACAGCACCATGACGGTGGGTTATTACATCTATAATCAACTAATCTTCTATGCCAGCACCGGCACCGCCGCCGCCGCCGGTCTAATCCTGCTAGTCGCTACAATTGGTCTGACAATTTTCCAGTTCCGCCGCTTTTCACAAGTGGTCGAGTTTTAGCCCCAAACAACCTTAACGCCAAGGCGCAGAGAGGCAAAGGTTTTCGTAACTGTTCCGCCTGTAGACTCCTTCCGGGAAGGTGAACTGGTGAAGACTATGTCAGCGAATTCACCTTCCCGGAAGGGTAACACCAGTTACGTTTTTTCTACACTTTTATAGTAGGGGCTTGTAAAAGCATACGTTATCTATTTGTCACCCTGTAAGGGTCTGGTTTGCGGGACGAAATTAGACCCTTACAGGGTGACAAATGCGAAGGTTATTTTTTACCGCGCCAAAGGTTTGGTGTTGGCTGATCCAAGTGTGGTATTGAGCCCGTTCTTTGCAGGGGATTTTATGTTGACTGAAGCAAGAACTATAAAGCAAACAAGAGAGCCACTGCTGACGCGGCTCTTCGCTCGTCTCTTCCCCGAAGGCAGTGCGAGTGTATGGCGATCATTAGCCCTGCTCCTGATCATCTTGTTCGCCGTGATTTCGTTGTTTCCACTTTACTGGTGTGTGATCACCAGCTTGAAACTGCCGCAAGATGTGGCCACCGTGCCACCGTCGCTGCTCTTGACCAGACCCGCGCTGACCAATTATATCAATCTGATTCAGGGCACCGGTGTGGCGAATGCGCCGGTGGCGCGCTGGCTATTCAACAGCGTCTTTACCAGCATTGCTGCCACTGTCGGCGTCGTTTTGCTAGCTTCGCTGGCCGGTTACAGCTTTGCGCGCAAAAACTTTCCCTTCCGCGATCAAATCTTCTGGCTCGTCATCAGCACGATCTTGGTGCCGGGCTGGTCAACCATCATCGCTACCTATGTTTTGACGCTCAAATTGGGGCTGCACGACACCTATTGGGCGTTGATCTTGCCGGGACTAGCCTCGCCCTTTGCCGTCTTTCTCTTTCGCCAATTTGCCGTCACGCTGCCTGAAGAACTCTTCCAAGCCGCCAAAATCGATGGCGCGAGCGAGATGCAGCTCTGGTGGCGCATCACCCTGCCCCTTTCGCGGCCGGTAATTGCAACGCTGGCGATCTTCACCTTTGTCGGCCACTGGAATGACTTTCTCTGGCCGTTGTTGGTGCTCAACAAACAAACAATCTATACGCTACCGGTGGGCGTTTCGATCATCATGTATCAGATCCAAGGCGCGGGTCCCTCCTATGGTATCGGCATGGCGGCAGCGATCCTCATGTCGGTGCTGCCGATCATCGCCTTCCTGATCATGCAAAAGCAGATGATCGAAGGGATTACGATCGGGTCGTTGAAAGGGTGATAAATAAGTAATAGGTAATAAGTAATGGGTAAGTGGTAAATAGTAAGTAGCAATGGCGATGATCGCTGCTATGACGAATTACCACTTACCCATTACTTATTACCTATTCTCCAGACCGCCATAAATTTACACAAGAAGGAGTATGTTATGAGTTATGAGCAAATTCAGAAGCCGGAACTTGCTTACCGGTATGAATTTGGGCTGGACGAACTGGAAGCAGCGCAAAGCTGCGTCGCGGCGCACGGTTTTGCTGTGATCAAAAAAATGTTGCCGCTCGACATGGTCGAAGAACTGAAAGCATCGGTATTAGCGGTTGTTGATCCAAACCGCGAGTTGGGTCCCGGCCAAAGCCGCACCCACACTTCGTTTATCGAATACTCACCCGCGCTTTGGAAACTGTTCGAATATGAGCCCTTTCTACGCGCCCAGCGGATCTTTTGCGCGGCCGAAGAATTGACCATCAATCGCACAGCCGCCATTATCCGCCAACCGGGGTCGGCGGCGCTGGTCTGGCATTCGGATTGGCGCGGCTTTTCCAAGGAGCCACCCAAGGCCGCCAATGACGTTTTGAATCGTGGCCCGTGGCCGTCTGGACTCTGGTTCTATCTCACCGGCTCGTATCCGCAACATGGCGGTTTAGCCGTCATCGAAGATTCGCACGTGCCCGACTGGCCGGGTCCAGAAGGTTTTGCGCTGACGCCCGATCAATCTTCCTTCTACCCCAAAGGCGGCGAACCCAAAGGCTATAACGGGTTCGAGATTCCCGGACTGGTGCCACTCTTCACCGACCCTGGCGATGAGATTGTCTTTGCCGCCCGCACCTATCACTCGGCCTTTCCCAACCAGACCGACCAGGTGCGTCTTTCCTGCGGCATGGGTTTGCGGCCGCGCAGCATGCACATCGACGCGCCCTGGCCGCTTTCCGCTACGGCCAAGGCCTTCATCCAAGCGCAACCGCCCCATGTGCAGCCCATGGTCGAAAATTATGTCGGCATCGATCCAAGCTGGCGGAGTAATGGGATGAAGGGATGACAGGGTGACAAAATGACATAGGGACGCACGATGTCATCTTGTCATCATCCGACCGCAGGTCGGCGTCATCTTGTCATCCCTTCATCCGATCCCTTCCACAAAAGAGGAGTAAACGAATGCGCGTAGGAACTGCTTGGGAAGAGATTACACCGGACCATCCGCTGCCGTTATTGGGGCAGATGCACGTGCGCTTGGGGCAATACAAGCGCGATCCGCTCACAGTGAACGCCGTGGTTTTTGATGATGGTGAGCAGCAGGCGGCGCTGGTTTCAATTGATGTCTGTGTGCTGCCCGGTGAATTGGTGCGCACGCTCCAGAAGGCTTGTGCGGCGGCGACCGGGATTGCCGCCGAAGCGGTGATCATTGCGGCGACGCATACGCATGTGGCGCCCTGCACTACCAATCAGCTGGTCGGCGCGGTTGATCCAGCCTTTTTGACGCGCTTGGGCGAAGCAGTGGCGCAAAGTGTCGGGGCGTCGATCGCCAACCTGGAAACGTGCGCCATCTTTGCCGGCACTGGTTATCTGGAGCAGATGGGCTGGAACCGGCGCGGGATGCGGCGCGATGGCAGTTGCCACATGTATTGGGGCAGTTGGCAGCCAGACTTTGTCGGCCTGGAAGGGCCACGCGACGGCGAGGTCGGTGTTATCTACGCGCGCAAAGCAGATGGCCAGGTCAAGGTGGTGATCCCTTCCTTTGCCACGCATCCCAACTGTGTCGAAGGCGAAAGCTTCTACAGCGCCGATCTGCCCGGCGAAGTGCGGCGGGTCTTGCGCGCGGCACTGGGTGCAGATGTAGGCGTGGTCTATCTGACTGGCGCTGCGGCCAACACCGCGCCCTCGATCATGGAGAACAACCCCAAGAGTATCCAACCTTGGCGTGGTGAGCAAGGTTTGGTACGCTCGGGCGTTTATTTGGGTGGAGAAATCTTAAAGGTCATCGCGACCCAGGTTGAGCCGATGGCGGACCCTGTGTTGCGCCACGAACAGGCCCATGTACCGATTGCGATGCGCGAGTGGGATGCCTGGGCCGATCTCACGGAATTTAAAGGCGGCATGCTCGAATTCTTCGAAAAAAGCCGTGCCGATTGGCCACGGCTGCTGCGCGAAGATAATCCCGTCGAGACGCGCCTCCACGTGCTACGCCTGGGCGATGCCGCGATCTGTTTCAATCCATCCGAGCTCTATGTTGAATTTGGGCTGGCGCTCAAACAACGCTCTCCCGCCCGTGTCACCTTGATCGGCCAGCTCACCGATGGCTACGTGGGTTATGTGCCAACGCCAGAAGCAATTCGGCATGGCGGGTACAGCGCCACCGCCGCCAGCCACACCCGGCTCGTGCCCGAAGCCGGCTGGATTATGGTCGAGACGACGCAACAACTGTTGACAAAGACTTTTCATTCGTAGGAGAATCTTATGGCCTATCAGGAAAAACTCGCCCTCTTTGGCGGCGAACCGACGATTCCACCTGGCACCGTGCAACCCTGGCCGCTGATCACCGAGGTGGACGAAGCGTATGTGTTGGCCTCGCTGCGCGGCGCTAACCATGCGTTTGGCCCCAACTGTGTCGAGTTTGAAAAAGAGTTTGCCGCCTGGAATGGCAATCGCTACGCCATCACCACCAACAGCGGCACCGCTGCGCTGCACATGTGTGTCGCGGCCTGCGATTGTAGCGAAGGCGACGAAATCATTGTCACCGCCTACTCCTGGTCATCATCGGCAACCTGCATCTTGCACCACAACTGTATTCCCGTCTTCGTCGACATCGATTGGGCGACAATGAACATTGATGTCGACAAGATCGAAGCGGCGATCACACCGAAAACCAAAGCGATTATCGTCGTCCATCTGCACGGGCTGGCGGTTGACATGGACAAGGTGATGGCCATTGCTAACCGGCACGGGATCAAGGTGATCGAGGATGCCTGCCAGGCCCACGGCGCCAAGTTCAAGGGCAAAAAAGTCGGCACGCTCGGCCATTGCGGCGCCTTTAGCTTTAATCAGAACAAGAATCTCTGTTCCGGCGAAGGTGGCATGTTTGTCAGCGACGACGAGGAGATCATGAAGAAGGCGCGCATGCTCTGGTCGTTTGGCGAAACCCGCACGCCGGCCGAATCGCGCGACTATCACGCCTATGCGCTGGGCTGGATGTATCGTAACAATGATCTAACCGCCGCCTTTGGCCGCGCCCAACTAACCCGGCTCGATATGTATTTGGACTGGCAGAAGCGCAATGTGCAGATGTTGGCCGAGCAACTGCGCGGCGTCCCGCACTTGATCTTGCCCACCGAACCCCCGAATCATGAACACAATTGGTATAATTATGTGTTGCACTTCGACATGGAAGCCCTCGGCCATGCGCAGGACGCCAGCCCATTCCGCGATAAAATTGTGCAGGCAATGCGGGCGGAAGGAATCGAAACTGTCGTCTGGCAGCGTTTTATCTTGCCGGTGATGACGGTCTTCCAGGCCAAGAATGCCTACGGCCACGGCGCGCCGTGGAGCAGCCCCCATGCCCAGCCAGTTGATTATTCGCCCGAGCAATATCCGGTGGCGCAAAAACATTGTGACACCCATACCTGCCTGGTGATGACGTTGCGCTACCCGAACAGCGCGGAGACGATGGAGATGATTGCGGCGGCGGTGTGGAAAGTAATGGAGAATGTCGATCAGCTAGAAAGCGCCTAATCGATAAACATAGCGGGGAGTGTGCGAGTTCGGTCTCTCCCCGCCACTTTATGTTCGCCCATAATCTCGCCAGGAGACCTATGACCATTATTGATGCCCACAACCATCCCGATTGGCACGGCCACAATCTGGAGAAATTTCTCCAGAATATGGATCAGTACAACATCGACAAGACCTGGCTCTACTCGTGGGAGTGTCCGGTCGACGAGTACGATCCGCACTACAATATGGTCTCGCTCAAAGATCCGCACGGCTATCCCATCCCTTTTACGCGCTGTCTGGAATACAAACGGCAAGCACCCAACCGCTTCGTCCTTTGTTATGCGCCAGACCCGCGCCGCCCAGATGCGATTGATCAACTGGAAGCGGCGATTCTGATCCACGGCGTCAAAGTCTATGGTGAACTCAAATTGCGCATGATGTACGACAATCTGGACGCACTACGGCTCTATCGCTACTGTGGCGAAAAAGGGTTGCCGGTCACCGTCCACATTGATTACGAATTTGAGACCGGGCGCAAATATCCGCGCCCGAACTGGTGGTATGGCGGCGGCATCGATCCGTTTGAGCGCGCCGTGCGGGCGTGCCCTGGTACAGTTTTTATCGGCCATGCGCCCGGTTTCTGGGCGCACCTCTCCGGCGATGATCAGTTTGACAAAGTGGCTTATCCCGCTGGTCCCATCTTGCCCGGCGGCAAAGTGGTGACCATGTTCCGCACCTACCCCAACCTCTACGCCGATTTATCCGCTGGTTCCGCCCACAGAGCGCTCAGCCGCGATCTGGCCTTTAGCAAGGACTTTCTGATCGAGTTCCAGGATCGTCTGCTCTACGGGCGCGACTACTTCGACAACCGCATGCAAGATCTGCTCAATGCGCTCGATCTGCCCGCCGCCGCATTGAACAAGATCTATGCAGACAATGCGCTGCGATTGGCGCCCGATGCAGCGTAGGTGATCGCCTACTTCAGCCATTGTCACCCTGTAAGAGTCTGGTTGTAAGGATGGAACTAGACCCTTACAGGGTGACAACAGTACAATTTATTCTTCTACAAGCCCTACGCGGATAAGGAGCAAACGCATGAAGAAAGTCTTCATGGTTACCGATATGGAAGGCGTGGCGGGGATTACCTCATTTGTCGATCAGTCCTTCGCCGACGGCCGCTATTACGATGCCGGCAAAAAATTGGTCACCGCCGAAGTCAACGCAGCCGTCGATGGGCTGCTGGATGCGGGCGTTGAGGAGATCTTGGTGTGGGATGGGCATGGCGCCGGCGGGATCACTTTTGAGGATCTGCACCCGGCGGCTAAGTTGCTCCACGGCCGTCCCTCACCGCCCTGGTCGCGCCTCAACGAGGTCATTCAGCGTTACGAAGCCTGTGTGATGATCGGCCAGCATGCGATGGCGGGCGTGGCCACTGGCAACCAAAATCATACCCAAAACAGCCGCACGATTGACTATTACAAACTCAACGGCCGCACGATTGGCGAAATTGCCCAAATTGCCCTCTACTTTGGCGGCTGGGGCTTGCCCTTGATCTTTCTCAGCGGCGAGTTGGATGCTTGCCGCGAAGCCGAAGCGTTGGTGCCAGGCATCGGCACCGTTGCCGTCAAAGAGGGGCTAGGGCGTGGATCCGCCATTTCGCTGTCGGCGCAAAGTGCGCGCCAACTGATTCGGACCGGCATCCAACAGGCGGTCGAGCGCCAGCGGGTCAATCCGATCCCACCGTTGACTTGGCCAGGACCCTATGTTTTGGAGAAGCGTTTCTTTCATACCGATGTGGCCGATGCTGCGGTTGGGCAAGCGGGCGTCGAGCGTATCGACAGCCAGACTGTGCGCCTGCACAGCGATAACATTTTGGATATTATCTATCGATAGCAGTGAAAGGAAGAAAATCATGTGCGCAACGCAGCGCCAACTGGCCCTGCATGGGGGTCCTAAGAGCGTGCAAACCGACGCCACCGACATCTTCAAATGGCCGATCATTACGCAAGAGGATGAAGAGGCGGTACTCGACGTGCTCCGCCGCGGCGCCATGTCTGGCACGGATGTTACGATCAAGTTCGAGGAGGAATTTGCCGCCTGGCAAGGCGCCCAATATGCGCTCGCGTGCAACAATGGCACAGCCGCGCTGCAAAGCGCCCTATACGGGTGCGGCATCAGCGTCGGCGATGAGATCATCTGCCCCAGCTTAACCTACTGGGCTTCGGCCTTGCCGGTGCTCGCTTTGGGCGCCAGCGTGGTCTTCGCCGACATCAACCCGACAACTTTGTGTATCGACCCTAACGACATTGAGCACCGCATCAGCGCCGATACACGGGCAATTGTCGTCGTCCACTACTTGGGCCATCCCGCGGATATGGACCCGATCATGGCGATCGCGCAGCGGCACGGGCTCAAGGTGATCGAGGATGTGTCGCACGCGCAAGGAGGGCTGTACAAAGGCAAAAAACTGGGCACGATTGGCGACGTGGCAGGCATGTCGCTGATGAGCGGCAAGTCATTTGCAATTGGCGAGGGTGGCATCTTAACCACCGATCATCGAGAAATTTACGAACGTGCGCTGGCATTTGGTCACTACGAACGCTACGACGACCGGATTACTTCACCAGCCTTGCGCCCCTATCGCAACCTGCCGCTGGGCGGCTACAAATATCGGATGCATCAACTCAGTTCAGCCGTGGGTCGCGTCCAGCTGAAGCAGTACGATCAACGCATCAAGGAAATTCGCCGGGCGATGAATCACTTTTGGGATTTGTTAGCCGACGTACCCGGGCTACAAGCACACCGCGTCAACGAAGCCGATAACAACACGATGGCCGGCTGGTATGCGCCGCACGGCCTCTACAAGCCGGATGAACTCGGTGGCCTCTCCATCACGCGCTTTGCCGAAGCTGTGCGCGCCGAAGGATCGCAGTGCGCGGCGGGCATCAACAAGCCCTTGCATATCCACCCCCTGTTCACCGAAGCCGATGTCTACGGTCATGATCGGCCCACGCGCATCGCCCACGCCCATCGCGATCTGATCCACGAACAGGGCAGCCTGCCCGTCTCGGAAAAGATCGGCATGCTTAGTTATGGTATTCCCTGGTTCAAACATTATCGTCCAGAAATTATTGCCGAACATGCCAACGCCTTCCGCAAAGTAGCCGAAAATTACACCGAACTATTGGCTGACGATCCCGGCAATCCACCCGACCTGGCGAGTTGGCCGTCGCTGCATGCGGTGTAGTTGATGGGCTGCCCGCAAGACGTTACAGATCCAGCAAGTGGCGGATCGTGCAGATGCGGGCACGCGGCTGTAGTTCAACGTTCGTGAATATGCCCAACGGGCAAAAGGAAATTTATGAGCGCAGAGATTAAAGTGGGCATGGTGGGCCTGGATACGTCGCACTGTGAGGCTTTCGCCAAGCTATTGCACGATCAGGCACACGAATATCATTTGGGTGTGATTCATTTGGGTTGAGGAGGCAGCGTTCTCTAACGCTGCTCTGGTCGCATTAGAGAATGCTCCCTCCTCGTTCAACTCAGATGAAACACACCCATATCATTTGCCCGGCGTTAAGATTGTCGGCGTCTACCCAGGCGGCTCGACACAATTTTCCAAAAGCCAGGCACGTGTGCAAGGCTTCACGGATACGCTGCATAAGGTTTATGGCGCCAAGCTGTACGATGACATTACCACCTTGGCCGATGACGTAGACGCGATCTTTCTCGAAAGTGTGGATGGTCGCCAACATCGCGCACAATTCGCCCAACTGGCGGTGGGCAAGCCCGTCTTTATCGACAAACCATTTGCCACCACCACCGCCGATGCGCGCGCCATCATCCGACAGGCGCAGGCTACCCAGACGCCGATCATGTCGTGTTCGTCGCTGCGCTATGCCGCAGGCATTGCCGACTTGGTTGCGGCCGAGGAAAAAGTGCTCACCGCCGAGACCTTTGGTCCGGCCCAGTTGCTGGAGGATTTCCCCGGGCTTTTCTGGTACGGCATCCACAGCGCCGAGATGTTGACGCTGCTAATGGGGACCGGTTGCCAACAAGTCCAATGCATTGAACGGGCGGATATGGACATTGTGATTGGTGATTGGGGCGATGGCCGGACGGGCGTGCTGCGCGGCACACGTGTCGGCGCCGGCCAGTTTGGCTGCGTTGTCCATACCGACCAGGGCATCAAGTACGGCCGCGCCGAATCTGCACCGCCGTCGTACTATTTGATGCTGCGCGCAGTTTTACCTTTCTTGCAATCCGGCATTTCGCCCATCGATAGTACAGAGACGTACGAAATCACGGCATTTTTGGCGGCTGCCGAGCAGAGCAGAGCCCAGGGTGGCGCAGTGGTCGCTTTAGAAGCGTTCTAGATCTGCTCTTTATAGAGTAGAGTTGTTCCTGAATGACGAAGGTGACAGTCACCTGGATCCGCTCGACGACCCACCCATCACTAATTACTGATGGTAACGGTGGCAAAGTACTCATCATAATTCGTATCGCTGCGCACCACACGCAAGCGCAGTTTGTGTTCGCCGTTGGGATACTGTGTGCTATCAAACGTGAGCAGTTTGCCCCACACTTGTCTCGATTTTGTACTCAGGTTGGTGACCTGATTTTCGTCCCCATTAATCAACAAGTCCAACTGCCACTTGCGAAATTGGGGATGCTGGGCCAGTCCGGATACTGTAACCGGGCCGGCGACGACGGCGCCATTGCTTGGGCTGGCAATCCCTACATCGACATTGACAATCGCAATCGCATCGGCATACTGTTCGGCCGCTATGTAAAGCTTCCACAAGGCCTGGCGGACACTTGTTTCCTCAGCCCGATCACCCAAGCGCAGCCAAATCGGCAGCGCCTTTAGATAGGCTGTCTGTGCGGCAGCAGGTTGCAGCCAATCGACATACAATTCGCCCATCTCACTCAGCGTTTTGGCCGCCACGTCACTGCCAGTGGGCGC
>JBBRVA010000203.1:0-10988 GCA_038247295.1 Caldilineales bacterium
GCACCAGCGATTGCACCAGTGGTGGTGGCTGCGGCAGTCTTAGCGGCGGCCGCCGTGGCTGGAGCGGCTACTTTAGCAGCAGTTGCACCAGCGATTGCCCCAGCCGCCGCAGCCTTCGCCGCAGGAGTGGCTAGCTTAGCGGCGGTTGCACCAGTCGCAGCGGGCTTGGTCGCGATGACGGCACTCTTTGCGGCGACCGGGACAGCAGTCTTTGTGGCGATGGCCGCAGCGGGGGCCGCAGCGGGGGCCGCTACCTTAGCCGCCGTTGCACCAGCGATTGCACCAGTGGTGGTGGCTGCGGCAGTCTTAGCGGCGGCCGCCGTGGCTGGAGCGGCTACTTTAGCAGCAGTTGCACCAGCGATTGCCTCGGTCGCCGCGGCAGTCTTAGCGACAGCTGGCGTGACAGTCTTCGCAGCAGTGGTCGCGGCGGCTGGAGCGGTTAGCTTAGCCGCGGTTGCCGCGGCGACTGGGGCTGTACTCTTAGCAACTGCCGCGGCGGCTGGGGCAGCCGCCTTCGCTGCCATTGTTGCACCAGTGGCGGCGGCGGTCGGCGCCGCCGCCGGTGCCACAGTCGCTGCCAGTGGCGCGGCAGTCAGGGCTTTGGCGGCCAACACACCAGCCGTTGCCCCGGCGGCCGGCACGGCTGCCCCTTGGAGCGCACCAGAGATGGCCGGCGCAACCGCACCCGTCGCCGCGGGCGCCCCAGCGGATAAGGTTGCACCTGTGGCCGCCAATCCAGCTTGGGCGGTGCCAAGTAGCGGTGCTGCACCTTGGGCGGCTGTACCAACGACAAGCCCTTTGCCGGCCATCGCGGCCGCCGGACCGGTGCTCGCAAGCCAGATCGGGGCAACCGCTGCCCCTTTCATGGCGCCCATTGTTCCCCAGGCCGGCGCACCTGCCGCGGCGGCGGCTTTCGCCGCACCAAGGCAGCCTAACAAATATTTGGCAGTAAGCCATTCAAATAACATAAAAGCTCCTTTTCTTACCTGATTCATGTCAGAATAAAATTAACCATACGAGGTCCTGGTATAGATGGGAAGCCCTTATTCGTGTAAACAGGATGAGCTTTATTCGCAACTATACCCGACCGTAGCCTAGCACGCCGCCGTGGGAAGAATGTGGGATGAACGTGGCACAACCACGGACATTTATCAATAAAAAAAATGGCTCATCGGTGAAAAGTGTGCAAACTGATATTTTATGCGTGGATAAAATATTGTGTTTGCGCACTAGTTTTAACCGCCACAAGCAGCCTACGCGGCAGCAGGATTGTCGTCCATTTTTGTTGGCTGCTGTGCATGATCCACTTTGCCCATCAAATGCCGCGCCTGATCGATCCACGCTTGTGCATTGATCAGCTTGCCGCCGCGCACCGTCGCCATAGTCGTACGCACCTGCACTGGTGTCTGGGCCGCTAGATCGGCCAAGGTGACAATGCCCGCTTCGTGTAGCCGCCGGGCAAAGACAGGGCCAATACCCTGGATCTCTTCTAACGGATTGGGGGCAACCGGGGCAGGTGTCGCCGCGACTTGCGTTTGCTGTTGGCCCAGTTTGGTTTCGGCGCTGCGCAAGGCACTTTGCAACTGGCTGGTTTCTCCCTGCGCGGCGGCAGTCTGGGCCACCTGCTCAGCCAGCCGTTCTTTTACCCGGCGCACCTGGCCTTGCATCACACCGACCCCGGCCGCGCCGCCGCCCACGGCCCCAGCGGTGATAGGTAGCGCATTATTGGTCAGCAGACCGAAGAGGGCAATCGCTTTGTCGGGCAAGGTCGTCGCGCCGGCGAGGATGGTGGCCGCGCCTTGTACCGTGCCGCTGTGCTGCGCCAGGGTCGCACCGATCGCCGTCGCGCCTTTGGCCGCCAAGATGCCTTTAGCCGCAATCACGCCAACGGCCATGCCGGTGACGCCAGCCAGGGCAACCAACCCCACGGTTTGCAGCGAGATGTGGCGTTCCTCGCTCCACTGCTGGAGCCGGTGCAAGTTATCCTGACCGGCGATTTTCAGCGTGTCAACTGTTTGCATAATAACCAGCCTTTTTTATGGGGTTAGATAATGTTGTCTGCGCCGCTGCAAGCGTGGCCGCATGACCACGGCTGTGCCCAGGGCAAGGCTTACTTGATCTAAAACGGTCATCGCTGGCAACCCCCAGCCCAGGGTGTAGATGCCGGCCAGACCCAGCGCGCTGGTGCCTAGCACCGCCAACAGCGTGCGGCGCTGGGTAGCATCAAACTGATCGACCAGGGCAAAAAGGTGCGGCAACTGGGCTAGACTTTCGTCCATCAGCACAATATGGGCCGTATCGGTGGCCGCGGTGGTTGCCCCGCGCAGCGAAATCGAGACATGGGCTTGTTTGAGCGCAATCGCATCGTTGATGCCGTCGCCGATAAAACAGACGGTGCGCCCTTGTGCCTGTAGCTGGGCAACCAATTCAGCTTTGCCGGCTGGTAACACTTCGGCATAATACGCATCGGCGCCCACTGCCTGGGCCAAATGGCGGGTGGGCGCCAGTTGATCGCCAGAAACGATGATGACTTGGCGCAACTGGGTGCGTTGGCGTAGTTCGCCAATCACCGCTGCGGCCTCGGGGCGTAGCGCTGCCTGCAACTCCAAGGCACCGGCCAGTTGCCCATCCAGCGCGACGAACACCAACGAATGGCCACACTGTTGGCAATGTTCTTGAATCGGTGCTAGCGTGGCGGGGATAACAACCTCCACCTGGGTCATAAAGCGAGTGCTGCCAATATGGACAGTATGCCCATCCACCAGCACAGACAGCCCAAAGCCGACCTGAATGCTAGCCTGATCGACTAGTGGCAGCGTCAATTGGCGTTGCGCGGCCGCGGCCATGATCGCGCGGGCAATGGGGTGACTTTGGCGTTGTTCGGCCGCCGCGGCATAGGCCAAGAGCTGATCTTCGCTGAAGTGAGCGCACGGATGGATGGCTGTCAAGAGGGGTTGCTCTTGGGTCAAGGTGCCAGTTTTGTCCAGCACCAATGTATCTACCTGGCGCAGCAGCTCAAACGAGCGGCCATCTTTGACTAGAATGCCCTGCTCGGTCGCTAAGACCAGGTAATTCAATAAGCCCAAGGAGCCAAAAGCGTTAAGTTGCCGATAAGGATGCGCATCAACCACCGCCGCTGCGCTAGAGAAGCCCAGGAAAGGGTACGTGAGCGCGGCCAGCCCCAGAGTTGGTAAAACCAGGCGATCGGTGATCTGTTGCACCTGTAGTTGGCGCATGCTGCGAAAATCGACCGTCTGCGCCAGGATCTCACCGATGCGCGCCACCGTGGTCTCGCTGCCGGCCTGTTCCAGCCGCACATAGAGTTTGCCGGTTAGGACGACGGTGGCGGCGAGAACTTCATCCCCAATCGTTTTTTCTACTGGACGCGCTTCGCCAGTGAGTACATGTTGATCCACAGCCGCGACGCCTTCTAATACGACGCCGTCCACTGGAATTACTTCGCCCGCGCGCACGACGACAATGTCGCCGGCCTGTAGTTGATCCAAGTGACCTTGCACCTCTTGGTTGCCGAGCAATATCCATACTGTTATGGGGCGCTGGCTCAGCACAATCCGCAAATCCTGCTCAAAGCGATCTTTGACAACGCTGAGCAATTTGGCGCTGCCAAAGTGCGCCATGACCGTCAAATTGCCCAATACCCAAAAACCGCCACCGATATAGGCGGTGTTGACCAGCGCCATCAGGACATAATTGTCGACAGCGCGCTTTTCTACCAGTGAATGGTACGCCGCTTTGTAGACGTGCCAAGAGCCATAGAGCAGACCGGGCAGGCTGAATACATGCAAGGGCGGAAAAACCAGCGTCCCGACGATGGCGATGCCCAACGAACTGGCTGTAATATAGAGGCCGCGATTGAGCTGGCGCTCATCGTCCGGCAATACATTGGTTTGCGGTGCCGCGTGCAAGGCGGCGCGCTGCGCAGCACGCCGATCCCCCCAGAGCGCTAGGGCGCGATCCAGCAGCGGGTCCAACCGTTCGCGTTCAAGCGCGTCCAAGCGTGTATCCACCAGTTGTAGGAATGGCTGGATCGTTTGCAGATTTGTTTTTAGCTTTTGCACTGCGTCTAGACCCGCCTGGCGCAGATCATGGACGGGTGACCACATTTTTGTTGCAAACATCATACCTCTATAACAAAGGATGAGATTGGAGATTAGGAGATTTCGTCAAGCCAATCTCCTAATCTCCTAATCTCCAGTGCTTAAATTGTTTAACTATAGCTGTGCATCTGTTGCGGTTGAGATAACCACATCCGGTTCCGGCGCTGTCACGAAAACTGTGGCTACCTTGTCTCCGGCGCTGGCTGTGGACTCCTCGGCGCGTTTCTGTATAAAACTCCAGCCGAATATGCCACCGCCCAGTGCGCCAACCGTCAGTGCAATGGGCGGATAGGCCAGGGTGCCGACAATCCCTAACACGCCCTTGGCTACAGCAGTCAGCGCCAGCGCACCGGCCAGCGCCGCGGCCGCTGTAACGCCCCAGTGTTGCACGTGTTCCGGCTGCTGCTTGCCCAAGTCCACTAAATGGGCAAGACTCTCCTGGCTACGGGTTTTTAATGTTTGCATAGATTGTGCCTCCATGTGTTTGTTGTTTAAAAAAAATTTGGCTTTAACTCGGACTGATCGCCGAGAACGTTTTAACCTGCGGGCGGCTTCACGGCACTTGCGGCCGTGGCGGCGGTTGCGCCTTTGGATGCAGTGGCCGTTTTCGCGACGACCCCGGTTGTGCCTTTGGCTGTGGTGGCCAGGCTCGCTTTTAGCGCCGCCGCACCTTTGGCCGCGCTGGCTGTGGTCGCGGCTGCCCCGGTGGCGGCTTTGGCGCCAAAGGCAGCCAGGCCAGTCTTTAGCGCTGCGGCACCTTTGGTAATGGCAAGGCCCAAGGCGGCCAGACCTGTAGTCGCCAAAACTACGCCCTGGGTTACCACTGGGGTGGCCACGGTGACGAGTTCTTGCGTGGCCACAGCGCTATTGTTGATAAGGGCTGGGAACGCCGCGGCCAACCCCAGCGCTGCGCCTTTAAGTGCAGTAGCGGCTTTTACGATGCCTAAACTTTCAAGAACCATGCGATGTTTTCTCCTTTTGTTTGCGAATAAACCGCCGATCTGCCCAAATGGAAACCACGCTGACAATCACAATTAAAACAATTAGGTCGATGTACATCATAAATTGCCTCCTTTGCCATTAAGAAGATAGAGAATTCAACGGTTTAACGCTGTCCAACCGACAAGTTCAAACGGCCGTGGGGTAGGCCGCAACTGCACCATTGCGCATTGCTGGCGCGTTGGTCTCGGTTACTGAGCTACTGGTTTGTGGAACACCCAATACTACTGCTTTGAGCACAGCATTAAAAACGGCATTATTCTGCTCTGCTGCGGCCTGGATCGCCTGCACGACAAAGGTTTGCCGTTCTTTTTCGCTGGCCATCAACAACTCTGGCGTGGCGGTGGGCGCGATCTTTTCATCGACCAGGCGGGCAAACAACTGTTGCGCAAAGGCCAGGTTCTCTTTGCTGCTTGGGTTGGCGAGGAAGGCTTGATAACGTTGCAGCGCATTTATGTCATCATGCACGAGTACGGCCGCACGCACGGCCCGGCAATAGTGCGTCACGATTGTCTTGCCGGCCTCTTCTAAAGCCGCCGGTTTAAAGGCTGCCTGCTCGACCAACCAGATCAAGTCAAAGTCTAATTCAGCGCAAAAGGTTGTCAACTCGCTGCGCAACAGCTTGAACTGCTCTGGGGTTAACGAGGTAAACCAGAGCCGTTCCGCCGGGTTTTCGACAAAGACGGTGGTCAGCCATGTTCGCACCGGATCGTCGGGTACCGGCGGCTTGGGCCCAAAGCGCTGCGACCACTGGTTGGTCAGGCGGGCTATGATGCCTGGTGGCGAGGTTGTGGCGGCGGCTGCATCAGCGGCTTGCTTAACAGTCGGCGCTTCCTGCTGCGCGGCGGCCAAGTTGCGCAGCCGCCGCCGGTCAATCATGACGGAGAGCAGACTGATGAAAATTAAAAGAATTAGTAAGGGCAGATATTGCATATTATGCCTTCCGCTGGTGGTAGGGTAGCCGTCGTTTTCTGCTGGGTCGAGTGCCAGTTGTGTGCAAAACGATGATTCAACAGTACAGAAATCAGTGCACTAATGCGGCCAAAAATCATGCACGTAAGAAAATTGTTCAGCCCCTTTTTTATCCATGAGCCCAGAAAATGGATATCCTGCTCCACTATGGATGCGCGATCACCAACAGCGTTGGTGCACGGCGCAGGACACAGGCTAGTGTCGTGTGCATGGTTTCAGGGTCCAACGCAGCAAAACTCTCGTCCAGGATCATTAGATCCGCCCGCTGCAAGAGCGTGCGCGCAATGTAGACCCGGCTGCGTTCACCGTGCGAAAGCCGCCAGCCACTTTCACCCACCATCTGCTGTAAACCGGCCGGCATCCGTTCGATCAACTCACCCAATCCCAACTCCTCGCAAATAGCCTTGGCCTCGCGCAAATCTTCAGGCTCTGGTGGCCAACCGCGCCCCATCAGCAAGTTAAAGGCCAACGCGCCGGTGAAGATATGGTTTTCGTGAAATTGCGGTGTGAGCATCACCTGCCGCCGCCACGTATCCGCGCCCAGGGTCTGGCGATCATGCCCGTGCAGGAGTAGAAAGCCCGCGTTGGGCGTGTGTAAACCGGCCAACAATGCCGCCAAGGTGCTTTTGCCCCCACCGGACGATCCTTCTAGCAGCAGACGATCACCCTGCCGTATCTGTAGACTGCTGTCGCGGATAATGGCGCGTTCGCTTTCTCGATAGCGAAATTCCAACTCACGCGCAATCAACAACGGCTGGCCCCTTTGTTGGTTGGTAGGAAGTAGGGTGTTAGGCGTATGGATGGGTAGCGATTCCCCCGCTCCCCTCCTGTCCCGCTCCCCTCCTCCCTTACTCTCCTGCCGTGCGCTTGCTGCCCGAAAAAGCGGACGTACCTGTTCCCAGACGTTTGCCGCATTTGCCAAACTGATTATGCCGTTGGTAATGCTAGTGAGTGCTTGCAGTGCCAACAAGATGCCCGCCAATGCCACCGGTAAGTTGACCTTATCCACCGGCGCCAACGAGAATGTCAGTGTCAAACCAATCAGGGCCAGCACCATCCAGCCGCGCGTCACGCTGCCGGTGAGCCAGCTCTTCACCTGGTCCAGCTTCAAGGATCGGGTGGTATAGCGCGCCAGAATTGTATCTTCTGCTTCGTGCCACTGAGCGCGCGGCTCTTGCAACAAGCGGGTGCGATGGCCTACCATACGTTCGACCAAGTCACTGCTCATGCTGCGATAGATCGCCACCCAGGCGCGCTGGCGATACAGATAAACCCCCATCAGCCCACCAATGACCAGCAACCAGCCTAACAACAACGCCGGCAAAACCCATAATGGCGCGG
Source organism: Caldilineales bacterium (assembly GCA_038247295.1). Classification (GTDB taxonomy): domain Bacteria; phylum Chloroflexota; class Anaerolineae; order Caldilineales; family Caldilineaceae; genus JAPLGZ01. Next base: position 7,431 of record JBBRVA010000203.1, read on the forward strand.
CCAGGCGGAGGAGTGCAAACGCCATGCCCGCTTGTAAAAGCGCCAATATGGCGCCCAGTCCGCCGCCCAGGGCCAGGTTATCGAGGCTGTCGGCTTCCATCACCTGGCCAAAAAATTGTCCAGCGCCCTGATGGCGAATCTGCTCTGGCTGCAACCGCAAAATGCCATAGAGCAGCCGTTGTTTGCTCAACAGGCCCAGGGTTTCGCTCAATGTCTGTTGGGCGCGCTCGGTAAAGAGGCGAAAGGGAATGGCCGTAAAGAGTAACAAAGCCCACGCCCACAGCCAGACCCAGGAAAAATGTCCTTGTAGCGCACTGCTGCCGATTGTCCACCAGGTTAATGCTGTCAACCCCAGTTGTACCAAATAGCTGCCCAATAACTGGAGGATAGGACGTTGTAACTGTGCCTGTTGAAACTGTTGCCAGATGGGCGCACCTGGTGAAAGCCGTACGATCCAACCGTTGACGATGCGCTGGTTGCCGATCTGCTGCTGCAAGAGCGCGCGCTGGGTTTGTGCTCGCGCTTTGCCCTGCAAGCCAAGCCGGTCGAGCAGCGGCGTAAGGGTTGCCTGATGACGTGTCGCCGTGGTTTGGCACAACCAATCGCGCACAGTCGCCCGCGTCACCCACTGGATGGTCAAGTCGGGCATCAAGAGCGCCACGCGCCGGCGTCCCCCTTGGAGCAGGACAAGCACCCCGCCTTTGGTCTTTGTTACGGAGGATGAGTGCGGCGCGGACGGGAGATCGGCAAGCATTGTCGCCTGGTCGCCTGGTCTTCCTGTCTCATCGGATGGCAGCCACAACAGTGCCGGCGCCACGCGTTGCACGAAGGCGTCTACGTCGTCATAATTGGCGTAGACGGCCTCAGTTTCAATCCCCAATTGATCGGCCATCTGTTCCACCCCAGCTGCCAACGCGGCGTGGTTAAAGTCCATCTGCGTTTCTGGCCGGGTGGGCAACGTTGCGCTTGATTGCTCGATCAAGCCAGCATGGTGGGCCAACTGTGTCAGTGCTTCACCCAGCCTGGTCAGTGGCCAAAGGTCTGGTTGGGTCACAAGCCGACCTCCTGCAACTTACCTTCTTCCATTCGCAAGTGACGCCATTGCGCCCCTTGCCACATGCCTGTGCGCACGGCATCTTCGGCCTGTAACAACCGATAGTAAAGCGAATCTGGATTGGCGGTGAGCGCTTGAGGCGTATCATCTTCGACAATCTGCCCATGCTCCACCACCAGCACACGGTCAAACTGCTGCGTCTCACCCACATCGTGGGTGACGCAAAGCAGGGTGGCGTTGTGCCAATGCACGCGGGCATTGCGCAATAATTGGCGGCGTTTGGTACGATCCAGACCGCGAAAGGGTTCATCCAGAATGGCTAGTCGAACGCCCGGACGGGCCATGGCGCGGCCCAAACGCACACGTTGGCCCTCGCCGCCCGATACCAATCCACCGCCTTCACCCAAGGATGTCTGTAAGCCGTTGGGTAAACTTTCCAACACGCTGTAGAGATCGGCCTGCTCCATTATTTGTGCCAGTGATGGATCGTCGCCACCGGTTGTCGAGCTGGCTGCGGCACCATAGCGCAGATTCTCCCACAGCGAGCGATTCCACACCTGTACTGCCGGATCGACCCAGGCTGTCTGTTGGCGTAATCTAGACAGCAATTCTCCAGTTAATGGCACACCATCGATCGATACCTTGCCCTGGGCAGGGCGATGCCAGCCCAACAAAAGTCCCACCAAAGTCGACTTCCCCGCCCCAGACGCTCCGACCAGTGCTATATGCTCTCCAGCCCCAATCGCCAGATTGATGTCGTGCAGAATCGTATGTCCACCGGCCAACACCGCGACACCCTCTATCTGGATGGCAACGGCCGCCGATGATAAGGTGACAAGATGAGGGGGTGACAACGTAGCGCTCTCTTCATCTTTTCCAATATCTTTCTTGATATCGTCTGCCACGGTGTTGTTGGTCTCCCCCGCTCCTTTGCTCCTCTGCTCCTCTGCTCCCTCTTCTGGCGCCCCTAGCGGTTCCAACACACGCAGCACATGGTTGCGCTGGGCAGGGTATTGGCGCAGTGTGGTTGTGAAGGATTGCCCCAGACCAGAGAGATTAAGTGCCCAATAGAGCAACAAGAGCACGCCGCTGGCTTCGCCACCATGCAGCAGGTAATAAAAGACAATCGCCACGGTGCAGCCGTAGCTGCCCACCGCTTCCACCGCTTGCAGGCGTAGGTCGCTGCGGAAAAAGGTTTCGCTGGCCGCCAGCCATTTGACTAAAATGCCCTCATGCTCACGGCGTAAGGCGCGTTCCCCAGCGTGAGTGCGCACTGGGATCAAGCCCAGCAAGCCATCCAGATAAAAGCGAGTTAAGGCGGCCGCCTGGGTGCGAATACGACTATCCTGCTCGGCTAGCACCCACTGCGCTAGCAGCGAACAACCCATAGACCAGACAACGGCCAATAGCGCTAGTGGCGCACAGATCGGCGAAAGCCAACTGATGCCCACGGCCGTCAGCAGCAATTGAAAACCGGTGCGGTAGGCGCGCAGCGCCAGCCCAGGTAGCTCGCGCAGTTGGCGTAAACCGTACGCACGCTGCGCCATATCGGAAATCAGGCGGCTGTGAAAGTAACGATCGCTCAGCCGAGGCAGTTTTGTCAAAAAGGCGATGCGCAGGCGCGTCTCCAACCGTCGCCCCATGCGCACCAAATTGCTGTTTAGCGGGAATTCCAAAGCGGCCAATAGCACCATAAAGAGCAGATAAATTCCTGGTGATGCCCAAGACTGGTTGGGCAACTGCGCTTTTGTGGCCAGATCGAGTAGCCCGCGCAAGAGGGTAGCCTCGACCAGGACGCCCAATGTTGCCAAGGTAGCGGCCACCAGTAAAAGCGACGGGGTCAGCAAGCCATCGGCGCGTAAACTGCGCCATACTTCCCATTCCGGGCGGGCTGGTGCTTCTTGCAGTGCAGCGACCAGTTCAGGCGCAAGGTAGCTGGGTTGGGGCGCAGCCGCTTTCTCTTCGCCCAATGCCGCGTCCGAAGGTGCTTCGGCGATAGGTAGCGCGGCATCCTCCCGGCCTAGAACCCGCACCAACACCGCGCCGTGCAATAACAATCGTTCGGTCGGTGGCTCGTCTGCAAGCGTGGGCAGGGGCGGCGGTAGTGGACGCACAACCCAAAAAGAGGCTGGGATCACCTGGCTGCTACTCGCGTAGCGCGCGGCGGGAGAGGGGGAGAGGGGGTTGTCAGACGAAGCTCCCTCTTTGTCTCCTTGTCTCGTTCGGCTGAGCTCCCGTCGAAGCCTTGTCTCCTCATCCATTTTACCTTGCTGATGAGCTTGTGCGAGCAACGTTTCCAATAGGGTAGCCGCGGCGGCCCCCGGTTGGATCCCTTTAGCCGCTACTACGGCTGTTACCAGGCGCGTGGCGGCATCGAGGAGGGCCAACCCAAGCCAACTATCATCCTGGGTCGGGGGGGGGCCCCCCCGGGGGGTGGTGTGGGGGGGGGCCCCCCCCCATGATTTAAAAAGATTTGTTTGGGCACCCCAACCCCCCACAATCAA
>JBBRVA010000204.1:0-10976 GCA_038247295.1 Caldilineales bacterium
CCGGTGAATCAGTAGTGAATCAGTAGGACAGTGAGACAGTACAAACACTGTTCTACTGTCCTACTGATTCACTGTCTTACTTACGCCCAAGTGTGCTAGTTTGACCCTTATCCCGCGCTTTAATTCAAAATCAGTGGCAAGCTAGTGATTTTGGCGCTGCGCAATGGGGCCTGACGCGTTTGGCTTGGCCATTGCTCCGCATTTCGACGCCATGCCAGTGACTGGTCAGAACCAGGTGCTGCCAGCGCGGGGGCGCGATGACGAAGGAGAGGAGAGCAGGCTACGGCGACACCGGCTACCATACCCAACTGCGTAAAGGTAAAGGCTTGCGCGAGTCCGAAGCCCCATAAAAGCACCCCGCCCAAACTGAAAAGACTGGGCAAGACAACAGTGGCGAAAGTAATCTTCATATTGGTCTGTAGCTCATGAGTTAGATCGAACAGGGTGACAATCTGGCTGAGATCTTGGTTCATTAACACGACCTGGGCCGTATCGGTGGCCAGCGTCGAAGCGCCGCGCAGAGAAATGGAGACGCTAGCACTCTTGAGCGCCACCGCATCATTGAGGCCATCGCCCACATAGCAGACCTTGCGCCCCTGGGCTTGAAAAGCCTGAACCAGTTGGGCTTTTTGCGCCGGTAGCGTTTCGGCATAATAACCATCCATGCCTAATTCCTCGGCCAGGCGTTGGGTTGGCACGGCATGATCGCCAGAAATAATATAGATCTCTTTGATGCCACGCTGCCGTAGATTCTGGATCAAGGCTTTGGCTTCGGGGCGTAGGGTCGGTTTCAGTTCAATCGCACCTACGATGCGCCGGTTTAGCGCTACCCAGACTAGCGAATGGCCCTGATCGTGCGCCATTGCCTGCGTCACTTGCAGTTCTGGTGGAATAGCGATCGTCTCTGTCTGCATATAGCGGCTACTGCCCACATGGACCGCATGCTCCTGCAACTTGACCGCCAGCCCATAGCCGACTTGATAGCTTGCCTCATCAAGTGCAGGCAGTGCCAGGTCGCGCAGGATGGCTTCTTGCAGAATGGCCGTGGCGATGGGATGGCTCTGTTTTGCTTCGGCGGCAGCTGCCAACAGGAGCACCATATCTTCAGAAAGAGCACCACAGGTGTGGATGCAACGAACGTGGGGCTGCTCTTGGGTCAGTGTACCGGTTTTGTCAAAAATGACTGTATCCACCTGGTTGAGCCGTTCAAACGTGCGCCCATCTTTGACCAAAATCCCCGCTTCGGTGGCAATGTGCAGGTAGCTAAGAATTGAGAGCGAAGTCGTAATCGTCCCTTTGTACTTAAAGTGACTCTGCATAACGGCCAATGCGGCGGGGATGCCAAGCAGCGGTAGTGTGATGAGGCTCAGGATCATGACCGGGGCGACAGTTTGGTCCGAGATCGCTTCGATGCGCAGTTGCATCGCGGTTTTGGCATCGACGGTTTCCGCCAGCAGATGGGCAATTTGATCAGCGACCGTCGCAGCCCCAGCCTGCTCCACCTGCACATAGATCCGACCGCTCAGCACCGTCGTCATCGCAAAGACTTGTTCACCACTACCTTTATCGCTCGGGGTTGCTTCACCGGTCAGCACATGTTGATCAACCGTCGCCATGCCGCGTGCGATCTGACCATCCACGGGAATAATCTCGCCGGCGTTGACTACGATTAGATCGCCCGGTTGCAATTGGTCCAATGGGATGCGCGTATCGACCCCGTCGATCTCGACCCAGGCAAAGCGCGATTGTTGGCGAAATACATCAGCAAGTCTTTGCTTTGAATTGTTCTTAACTTTGGCCAGCACATACTTGTTAAAAGAAAAAAGGAAACTGCTAACACTTGCATAGAACAAGTTGCCAGTGACAATCAGGAGCGCGCGTTCGATGGTAGAGATGACATCCACTGTCATGCGGCGTTTTTCTGCCACGGCGCGCTGTGCTCGGCGATAGCTTAAGCCAGTGATGTAGATCGAGCTCGGCAGGCTCAAGAGCAGTAACGGTGGGAAAAAGAGGCTGCCAACGATCGACATGCCCAGCGAAGCAGCGGCAATCACCAGTTGACGCTGGCGTTCCTGCTCTGCCTTATTCTCCTCTAAATCTCTGACGTCAAGTTCGTTGCCTACTTCATCCTCTGGGGCCAGAATATCCAGGAGTGTTTCCGTCTTTGGCTGTTTCTGATATTTTTTTGCGCCGGCATAGAAATCTTTACTGGCACTGAAAAGTTTTGTCAGCCGCATCATGCCCCTGTCCTATAACCTTGCTCTGTTTGAAAACGCCTGCCATCTGATCTCGTCCGCTCTGCCCGCTTGGGCCTGTTTCAAGGGCGCCGCCGTGCGGATATCGCAACAATGATCGGCGTCGGTATCTTACAAATCATGGCGAGTATAGGATCTGAACGTGGCGCGATCGTGGAATGAATATGGCATAGTCGGTGCTGCGCACGAGATCTACATGGCACGAGGGAAAGTGATCGGTGGGCAGCTCCAAGAAATCCAGCTTGTCCATTTACTTTGTTTCTCATCATTTTGCCACCTTGTCGCTATACCGGCGTTGCCATTCACGCAGAATACGGCTCCGATTGGCAGCGCCCCAGGATGCATCCTGGCGTAATAAGTTTTCCTCGGGATTGGCGGGAAAGCCAGGCGGGCTGGCGGCGCCGGTCGCCATCCCGGTCAGCGGTGTCTGGCGGGCATAGAGCGGCATGACACTCTTACTCATCGCCCAATCCAGAAAGGTGCGCGCCGCTGGCTGAATAGGATCTTTGCGCACCAGCGCCGCGGCCGTGATCTCCCAGCCAGAGCCTTCGCGCGGGTAGATCATGCGGCTGTTGCCTAGCCCACCTACCGTACGCCCAATGCCAATTGGATAATTGCCGCTGTCCACCAAGCGACAGGTTTGGACTTCGTCCGCAGTATAGGTTGCAATATTTTTGTGCAATTCGTCCAAGTAGAGCCAAGCGTCCTGTTCATTGTAAAGTTCAAAGATCGTCAAAATTACCGTCAAGCCTGCGTTGGAGGTGTTGGGGTTGGGCATGACCAGGCTGCGCCGATAGATGGGGTTGATCAGCTCTTGCCATGTACGCGGGGTGGGCATCCCGCGGCGGGCGGCGGCATCGGCGTTGACACAGAACGCTGCCATCGAAAGATAAGCCCCAACCCAATAGGGCGGTGTGCGGGCATCGACAAAACGCGGATCCAGGCGTTCAATCCCGACCGGGGCATAGGGCTTGAGCAGATCGTTCCACTCGAAGAGCAGCAGATTTGTCAACCCGACACCCCAGAGCACATCCGCTTGGGGATCTGTTTGCTCGGCCAACAAACGTGTGGTCAGTTGGTCAATTGGCGCCTGCACCAAATTGACTTGAATTTCTGGAAAGACGAGATGGAAATCACGCAGATAGATCGCTGCTTCATCGGCCGGAAAGGCGGTATAGACGGTGATAATACCCGTCTCGCTGGCGTCTACCTCTTGGCGATCAGAGAGAAAAGCGCAGCCGCCTACGCAGCTCACAAGCACGAGGGCGCCTAACAATCGGCTCACCATGCCGCGCCATTGCCAATGACGCGTGGCCGCTGATGGGTCTACCCTGGGCGGATTATTTGTCCATTGCTCACAAATTTTATGGATTCGCCTCAGGCGTTGCAGCATCTGATTCTTCTTTCTCTGCCTCAGGCATAGCTTCTGGTGTTTTAGTCGCAAGTGCCGGCGGAAAGCCAACCGGAAAGCGCGTCGTTTTGTCGTAATGGGCGCCAGCCAAGTCCGTCGTGGTGAGGATACCCTGTGTATCCGTGTATACCATAATGGCGCCCGTCAGGTCGGCGCCTTCCAGCCGCACGCCATTGAAAAGCGCGTCTTGCAAATTGGCCGCGGTGAGATCTGCGTCGGTCAGCTTGGCGCCGCTGAGGACGGCATTGCGCAAATCTGCGCTCTTCAGATCGGCCAAGGTCAGATTGGCGCCCCGCAAACCGGCATTGAGGGTCGCGCCGACAAGATTAGCGCGCATGAGGTTGGCGCCCAGCAGTCGGGCGCCTGTCAGGTTGGCTCCATTCAGGTTGACCCCCCGCAAATCGGCGCCGCGCAGATTTGCCCCATCTTCGCGACTATCAGCCCGCCCCAAATTGGCGCCCGCTAAATTGGCGCCCGCCAGCCGTGCACCGGCCAGGTTGGCGCCTACTAATTGCGCGCCGCTTAGATCAACGCCCCACAACTTGGCACCGACCAGGCGCGCTTTGTTTAGAATAACGGCGGTCAGATTGACCTCGGTCAAATCGGCGCGCGTTAAGATAGCTTCCGTCAAATCAGCCCCCGAGAAGTCAGCGCCAGCCAACTGCGCGGCAGTCAAATTTGCCCGTTGCAAGATCGCACCGGTGAGCAGGGCATTGCGCAGATCGGCATAGACTAAATTGGCATTGGTCAATTCGGCGCCGGCTAGATTGGCGCCAGCCAGGTTCGCGCCTTGCAGCGAGCTATTAGTCAAAATCGCTCGATTTAAGTTTGCGCCGGCGAGATCCACCCCGTTCAAGTCGCGCCCTTGCAGATTCATGCCCCCACAGGCCGGTGGACAGCCACTGGGCAATTCTGTCATGCCACAACTGACGAGCAGTAACATCAACGTGAACAACGTACTCAATTTTAAAATTTGGCTTTTAGCTTTTAGATCTTGGATCTTGGCTTTCATTCCATCCTCTTGTAATCCTCCGACCGCAGGTCGGCCTTATCTCATCTTCCTACTGCACGCGCTGGCCGGTAAATTCGACCGTTTGGGTAAGGGTCGCTGTTGGCACGGTGGGTAGGGCAAAGAGATCGGTCGCATAGTGGGTGGTGTGATAAGCGCCCACGACTGTGCCATTACCGTCGATCTGCATCTGGTAATCTTTACGTATTACAGTGGCACCCGCGGTGTCTGTTGCCAGGTCGGTAAAGGTGAGCAACATCGCCTCTACTTGGCCGCGCACATTGACAAACCAGAGGCCGGAGTGTCCAGTTTGGCTATCGTGCGCGGCGCTGCTATCCGCAACGGGAACTGGTGCTTCGCTGACAAACCAGAGACCATTCGCCGCCAGGGTCAGGATCTGATAGCGCCCTCCGACTTGTTCATCCTGCGTCGCGACAGCTTCATCGCCAACGGTTAGATAATAAATGCCTGCTAGATTGGATGTGGCCGTCACTGATATGCTTTCGGCGGCCGTAGCCGGTGGTGGGGTTGGGCTGGGCAACGGGATCGCAACCGCGGTGGGCAGCGGCTCAACCGGCTTTTCAGGCACTGGGCGCGCGTCAAACCATTTATGGTAAAGCTTGTCATACGTGCCGTTGCTTTTGATCTCAGTCAAGGCGGCATCCAGTTGGTCCAACAGTGCTGTATCTGTCTGATTGACCACCAGACCACATTCGCTGTAGGTAAGCAAATTGCCCACCGTTTTCAGAGCCGCGTTTGGGTGGCTCAGTTGATATCCTAACCAATCTGTCTCACTAACGATGGCGGCATTTAATTCGCCGGTTTCGACCTTGGCAAAAGCATCGTTGATGTTGCGTACAGGATACATCAGGGCTGTGGTTTGAGTTTGTAAAAAATCTTGAGTCACCGACTCTTCGAGCACTCCGACGGTCATCTCTGGGGTCAGGTCGGCCAAACTGAAAGTGGTTGTCGTGGCGGTTTGGACAACCACTGTTAAGCCGGTGGCAAAGTAGGGTCTGGTAAAATGTACCTGTGCCTGCCGTTCTGGGGTGATCGAGAGACAGCCACTGCCCACATCATATAAGCGTGTCGCTACCCCTGGTAGAAGATAGCGCATTTCAGTTTTTGTGTAAGAAATAGGTAGGTCGGCCTGGGTCGCCAGTGCGTTGATCAGGTCAATATCAAACCCCGTTAGCGTGCCAGTTTCATCTTCCCAAATAAAGGGGGGTGTGATTGAAACTGCGACCACAACTGTCTCCAATTGCGCTAAAGCCTCCGGCGCGCGCTGGATCAGCGTTGCGCTGAAAGTGAGTAGCGCGATGAACACAAAAAAACAAACTCGTTGCCGAAGATTATTCCTCACAAATTGCTTCCTTATGGCCCATAAAATTTAGAATCCGTCATTCGATCACTTTGACTGTCATTCGATCACTTTGACAAAGTCTAAGCGTGGGGTGTAGGCGATTGTCCTGCTACTGGGCTTAATCGCTTACGCCCGATGCTGGAGTTATTGAATTGTGATGCCTGGATTTTGTACCGCTTGTCCCCAATAGAGCCAAAGATTGATCGCCACATAGAGCGGCGGGTAGCCCAAAATCAACCCCCAATGGATCGCGCGTGCAATCCGGGGATGGTTTCCTTGGTGCAAGAAACGAACAGTAAAGACAAAACCAAGCAGGATGCTCAGCAAACTATAATGCAAGAGCAGAAAGCGATCCAGATAAGTAAGATAGGCTACGCTAGGCAAGGTGCGCCACTGGATCGTGTGAAAGGCCACCAATGCGCTAAACAAGATTGCCACCAGCCAGAGTCGAAAGCCAAGCGCCTGTCCATCGATCAAGCAGACGAGCCAACCCAACAGCGCCAGCAAAACAAGCGGCACCATATATTTCCACACATAGGAACTTGCCTGACGCGCTAGGATCAACTCTACTTGAAAGCGGGAGCGTGTTGATTGATCGTGCGGGTAGACATACAACTGTTGCACGATCTGGGCTGTCTGTACCGTCCATTCGCGCGGGATGGCCTGGCTGTCGATGTAGCGACCTTTGGGGATGGTCTGCGTATAGGCTTGCTCAGAGTGCGTAACCGCTTGATTCAGGTCGATAAATTCGAGTAGAGCCGTATCGCTGTTCCCATTGGCCGGCTCCAATTTGATGCTGATCTCTTGTTGGTCAAAGGGAAAACGATGCAAGTCAAAGCTGGCGGCAAAGTCACCCACGGCACGGTAGCTTAGGTGAATATTGGTCTCCGGTTCAGCGCTATTGTCGTATGATTTAAACAAAAACTGTGCATTTTTCGAATTAACTAACACGAGTTGGGGGTCCCAGAGGGTGGCTGGGTCCAATGCCGTCACATCTTCACCTTCCGCAAGTGTTGGTTCCTGCCAGAAGAGATCAAGATAGAAGTCGCTGGTAAAGTCACCGCTTTGGTTACGAATGTTGCTTAGCGCATTGACAAAAAAATTGACTTTTAGACGTTTGGCCACTGGTAGCCCCCCAGCCGTTGTCTGTGCCGATGCCCCTAGTGTCGCTGTTGTGGGGATGGTGAGCGATAACTGACTGCCGCCAGCCGCGACCTGAGATTCAGCGCCCGCCGGCCAGACCGTCTGGCCATCGGAGACGGCCCCACTGAGGTTCACATCTTGGAGGATGGTCTCTTTTTGCAGCACATTCAGTTCCTGCAAAACAGGGTCCAGTTGCAGGGTGTGCGTCACTAGTTGCGTTTGTAGATAGCGTGCATCCTGCAAATTGGCACCGCGCAAACTGGCCCCGTCCAAGCGGGCGCCAATCAATACTGCGCCGACCAGATTACTGTTCTGAAAATTGGCGGAAGCCAATTGGGCGCCCAACATACTGCTGCCGGCTAGATCGGCATCGGTTAGATTCGCACCCACGAGATTGGTCAAATTGAGCCAGGCGCCGGTCAGATCGGTTTGTACCAAGATTGCGCCACTCAGATCGGCACGGCTAAGCGAGGCGCCGGCCAAACTCGCCCCCGTCAGATTCGCGCCGGCCAGATCCGCATCGCTAAAATCCAAGCCGGCCAGGTTAACTCGCTGTAACTGGGCATTGGTCAGCTTGGCTTTGATAAAACCAGCGCCACTAACCAGGGTTTCCCGCAAATCAACCCCGGTCAAGTCGGCTTCGGTCAGGTTGGCGCCACTTAGATCGGCGCCAGCTAGGATGCTGCCTTCCAGACGCGCCAACGAAAGATCAGCACCAATCAGGCGCGCATCGGTCAGATCCGCATCGCGCAAATTCGCCCTCGTCAAGTTAGCCCCCGAAAGATCGACCTCGCGCAAATTGGCGCCACTTAGATCGGAACTTTGCAGTTGCGCTTCAATCATTTGCGCTTTTTGCAGCACAATGTCATGCAGGTCGCGGGCCTGTAAATTGACCCCCACACAGTTCGGCGCACAGGTAATCGACCGCGTGATCAAGAAACGCACCAGGATCAGGCTGATCGCAATGCCACCAATCAAAAGTCCAATCACCAGCAAAAATCTTCGTACTACCATCGTCGCCTTTGTACTCTGCGCTGGTTCACAACCAGCATTGCTTATTCACAAATCTGTGCCGCATCATGCAACTGCGGTTAGCGTAGAACATACCAAAAGATGATGGCATTGACCGCAACCACCAGCACCGGATAGAGCAACCGCGCCATGTTGTTCACCCGTTGGGCCAGGTGATCCTGTGACCGATCATGCAGTAATTTGATCACCACGACGGTTGCGCTCAACAAGCCAATCGCACCATAGGCCAATAACATGTAGCGATCTGGAAAGGTAAGATAGGATGTACTGGGCTGATTTTGTTGCAAGAGAAAATTAAAGAGCACTGTCGCCATAAACAGAATGCATAGCACTAGCAGCCGATAACGTAATAAGTGGCTTTCCAGAAACAAGACCCCCCAGCAGAATGTTAGCAAGAGCATCAACTCAATGATCACGCGCCATACATAGCTGCTAGATTGGCGCGTAGCCGGCAGATCAACGCGGAATTGCGCCCAGCTGCTCTTGTCGTAGGGCAATACCCGGATCTGTTGTACGATCTGAAGATCGTTCACCGTCCAGGCTGGAATCTGAAAACCAGGCGCTAGATATTTGCCCTGGGCCACCGAATTTACAAGCGGCTGATCACTATAAATGGTGGGCGAGTCATCATCAACAAAATCAAAGAGGAGTTGGCTGCTGTCAAATTCCGACGATTCGACCTGAAAGGTGAAAACTTGGTCGTCAAAAGGAAATTTGCGCAGATCAAAGTTATTGTGAAAGACGCCGACCAGCCGGTAACTTAAGCGCACATTGGTGCGTGGCTCCAGCGAATTGGCATAGCTGCGCCCCAGCAACTGATAGTTGAGCGAATTGATCGGTTCTAACAAGGGTTCCCACAAAGTCGTCTGATCCACATCCTCTATCCGTTTGCCTTCTAACGCTGGCTCATACCAGTAGAAGTCTAGATAGCAATCCAACTCGTAGGTGCCGGCTTCGTCATTAACATGGCTGATCGAATTAATGAAAAAATTGACTTTTACCCGCCGCAACTCATCTACCCCGGCCTCCTCTTCCGTTTCTGTCGGCTGGGCACCGACTGGCGTATCCTGCGCGCCCGGCGCGTCGGCTGGGCGCGCCTGTACGGTTATCGGCTTGAACGCTAGCAACAAGCAGAACAGTAGGCCACCTGTCAGCATAACCCCTATAACCCTGAACAAGCGCAGAAATCTCAAATTGGACCGTCCCATAAGCCTTCCAGCATTGTTCTTCATTGCTCCGGCGCCTCGCGCAAATCATCTAAATAAGCTTCGTTCGCCGTGCCCACCAATAGATTGAGTCGGCTCCGGTCCATCTCTGCACGTGTGAGTGGGAATTTGCCGGCCTGGCTAATCTCCTCACTGACATAGGTCAGATAAAAAGTTAAGAAACTGCCTAGTTGTACCTTGCTTTGCAGCACTTCGGGCGCCGAATAGAACAAAAGTGGCCGGCGCAATGGATACGTACCCGCTTGCATGTTAGTCAGATCTGGCTCTAGCCCATTCAACTTCACCAGCCGCACGGCGTTGCTCTGCTCGCGATAAAGCGTATAATTGATCAACCCAATCGCGTCAGGATTGTCCTGAACGTATTGCACAATCTCAACGGCATCCGTTAGAAAGCTGCTGTTGGGTGCTGTCTCCAACAAGCGGCTATTGCCCCCGAAGACGACATCGATAAATAAGATGAAGTTATCGGCGGTGATCTGGGGCAAAACATGGGCGATTTTACGTGCCGGCCAAGCGCGATTGACGTCCGACCAGCGTTTGGCTTTGAAAATTTCCGCTAATTCCGTTAATGTCACATCTTTGGCGAACTCATTGGCTGGATTGACCACCACCACCAGCGCATCCGTGCCAACCGGGAAGACAAGGGGGGTACGCCCGATCTGCAGGCAACTATCCAACTCTTCCTGCAAAATCGGGCGTGTGGCCGCGACGCTGTCGGTTGCTCCTCGACAAAAAGCTTGAAAGCCCTCACTGGTGCTCAGTTCCTCTAGTTTGATAAAGCCGGCGTAACCATCGGCCACAAAGCGTACATAGAGCCGGTTCGTCAGGTCCATTACCGTAGAGCTACCAGCGATGGTAATATCACCCGCCACCTGAAAAGAGTTGACTTCTGGCAGCGGGATGCGACCGGTGGTCACCGAAATTGGTGTTGACGGCAGGATGTTCGCGTTTTTTACGACGATCGGCGCATTGGCCAAAAAATCTTCGATCGCCGTTTCCTCCTGGTCAACTACGGTTTGGGTGTTATTCGCCGCAGATCCACAGGCGGCAAGCAGCAGGCAGAGGAGGAAAAGACAGCATGACAAGAGGATCAGAGGATGCCGACCTGCGGTCGGAGAAGACAGGCTGACAAGGCGGTGCCGACCAGAGTCGGGTGATGGCTGGATGACTGGATAACATGCCTTATTTTCTTGTCTTTCCCCACCGGGATTAATCATGTGTGACTGTCCATTACTTTGCTGCTTCATACGGTGATTGTGTTCCAGCATTACCATGGTCGAGCGAACCTCTTCATCCTGTCACTTCTTCATCCTGCCATCTTGTCATCCTGCCATCTTGCCATCTTGTCATCCTGCCATCTTGCCATCTTGTCATCCTGCCATCTTGCCATCTTGTCATCCTGCCATCCTGTCATCCTGCCACCTTGCCATTACGCACCAAGCCATCCAGTGGACTGGGCCCAATGCGCGGGGTGGTGGCATCACCGATGGCGCGCCGCACCAATTTCTCGCGATCTTCGATCAGGTGATTCATGGCC
>JBBRVA010000205.1:0-10942 GCA_038247295.1 Caldilineales bacterium
AAGCTAGTGATCGGTTACTAGTGACTGATCACTTTTTCGCCCCACTCTCCAGTTCCGCACCTCATCTGTCTACCAGGCACAAAAGATATGGCGCGCGGCCAGTTGCTTTTATTGTCGAGTCGCTTTGGCGATCCAGATTATAGACGCGGACAGTGCATCATGCCCTGTTCCCACTGTCTATCATTAGATTTCCAATGTATGGCTCATTATTGTAAGGAGAATTGTAAATGCAACTGTTTGAAGGCGCGCAGGTGTTTACCGTCGAGCTTGGCGGACGCACCCTGAGCATTGAAACGGGCGTGCTGGCTGCCCAAGCCGGCGGCGCCGTTACTGTACGCTATGGCGACACCGTGTTGCTCGCCACAGCCACCATGAGCAAAGAAGTACGCAAAGATATTAACTTCTTCCCGCTCACCGTCGAGTTCGAGGAAAAGCTTTACGCCGCCGGCCGCATCCCCGGCAGCTTTGGTCGCCGTGAAGGGCGCCCCAGCGATCAGGGCATTCTGCTCTCACGTTTGGTCGACCGCCCGCTGCGCCCGCTCTTTCCAAAAGGCTTTGTCAACGAAGTGCAGGTTATCGTCACCGCGCTCAGCTCGGATGGCGAAAACATGTTGGACGCCATGGCGATCATTGCCGCTTCAGCCGCGACATCGATCAGTGACATTCCTTGGTCGGGACCGATTGCCGGAATCACCGTCGGCTTTGTCGATGGTGAATTCGTTATCAATCCCACCGTGCAGCAGATGGAGCACAGCAGCCTCCACCTGACTGTCGCCGGTACAAACGACAACATTCTAATGGTCGAAGCTGGCGCCCACGAATTACCCGAAGACCTGATGCTGGAAGCGCTCAAACTGGCCCACGAATCTATGATTCCTGTGATCAGTTTAATTGAGCAAATGCAAGCTCAGATTGGCAAACCCAAATTCACCGATTATGCCGTGGCCTTGCCGGCGCCGGAAACGGTTGAACTGGTCAAGACCCTGGCCGCCGACAAGGTGATGGCTGCCCTGGCCGCCGGTCTAGATAAACATGGCCTCAAGGATGCCCTCAGCGCGGTGCGCAAAGAGGTCGATGGCGCGTTAGCCGAACGCGTCGCCGCCGGTGAGGTCGTGGCCGGCCATGTTGGCGATGCCTTTGATGCCGTGGTCAAAAATGCCATGCGCACCCGCATTCTAGAGCAGGGTATTCGCCCTGACGGTCGTGATACAACGACCATTCGCCCGATCAGCGCCCAAGTGGGTAAGTTGCCCCGCGTGCATGGTTCTGGCCTCTTTATGCGCGGCGAAACGCATGTGTTGACGATTGCCACGCTGGGTACGCCCGGCGATGCGCAGCGGTTGGACACGTTGCAAGCGTCGGATGACAAGCGCTACATGCACCATTACAACATGCCGCCCTATAGCACCGGCGAAGCCTACCAGATGCGCGGCCCCAAGCGCCGCGAAATTGGGCATGGCGCCCTGGCCGAACGTGCGCTGCTGCCCGTGATTCCAGAAGACTTCCCGTACACATTACGGCTGGTCAGCGAAGCAGTGAGCAGCAATGGCTCCACGAGCATGGGCTCGGTCTGCGGCAGTACGTTGGCGTTGATGGATGCTGGTGTGCCGATTACGGCGCCCGTGTCTGGCATTGCGATGGGTCTGATCCAAGACATGGAAACTGGCGCCTACAAGGTGCTGAGTGATATTCAAGGTTTGGAAGATGCATTGGGTGACATGGACTTCAAAGTCGCTGGCACCGCGCACGGCATCACTGCCTTGCAAATGGACTTGAAGATCAAGGGATTGGACTTTGCGATCTTCCAGGAAGCCATGGAACAGGCGCGGGTCGGCCGCTTGCACATCTTGAGCAAAATGCTCGAAGTGATGCCGTCAGCGCGGGCGCAGATGAGTGAGTTTGCCCCGCGCATTCTCACGATCAAGATTGACCCCGAGAAAATCGGCAAGTTGATCGGCCCTGGTGGCAAGATGATCCGCGGTTTGCAAGATCAGTACAAAGTTAAGATCGATGTCGAAGAAGATGGCACGGTCTTTATCTCGGGCGAAGGCGTCGCCGCCGAAAAGGCGTTGGACCAAGTTTCGCAGATGATGGAAGAGGTAAAGGTCGGCCGGATTTACACCGGCACCGTCGTGCGTGTTGAGCCGTATGGCGCGTTTGTCAACTTGTTACCGGGTATCGATGGCATGGTGCACATCAGCCAACTGGCCGATTATCGGGTGGACAAGGTGGAAGATGTGGCCAAACTGGGCGATGAAATGACCGCCATGGTGGTTGATGTCGACCAGGGCGGTAAGATTCGCCTGAGCCGCCAAGCCGTGCTGGAAGGTTGGACCGTGGAAGAAGCGCAGCAGCGCGACCGCGGCGGCCGTACCGGCGGCGGCGATCGCGGTGGCGACCGAGGCGGTGATCGCCGCGGTGGTAACGGCGACCGCGGTGGCCGCCCAGGTGGTGGTGATCGCGGCGGGGACCGTGGTCCGCGTCGCGAAGGTGGCTTCCGCCGCGACCGCTAACATTTGTAAAAGCATAAGTTGTACATTTGTCACCCTGTAAGGGTCTGGTTTCTTCCTGAAAACGAGACCCTTACAGGGTGACAAACAAGGTCTTTAGTTAAATAAAAAGGGTGTGATTCATTTGGGTTGAGGAGGCAGCGTTCTCTAACGCTGCTCTGGTCGCATTAGAGAATGCTCCCTCCTCGTTCAACTCAGATGAAACACACCCAAATAAAAATGAGGCCGTAACGAATGTTCGTTACGGCCTCATTTTTTATGGCCATTTATCATCCACCATGACCGTTCAGGTTGAGCGGCGGTTCAATGTCAACTTTATCGTACACGTCGATGAGGGCCAGGGTACATTGGATCGTCGGCAGATCAACCACGGCAGAGAGATCTTTGGCTTCGGAAAGCAGCCATTGATTGTCCGGTTGGCGGATATAATGTTCAATATGAACAGCATCCTGAGCAATCAGAACATATTCGGTTAGCGATTCAAGCGTGCGATAGTTTTGGAACTTCTTGCCCCGATCATAGCCTTCCGTGGATTTAGAAAGAATCTCCACGATGACGGTGGGGTTGAGGAGAGTATCACGGTCAATGTCCTCAAATTGGGCTTTACCACACATCACAGTGACATCTGGATAGGTATAGAGGCCAGTGGCTGGCACTTTAACCCGCATTTCGCTCGGATAAACTTTACAAGACTTTCCCCGTAGCTGTGACCCTAATGCAATAATCACATTCGTTTCTATCAAATTATGGCGTTCACTCGCCCCAGCCATCGCGAACACCTGCCCTGCCCAGTACTCGTTTTTGTATTCTTGGGTACGTTCAAAGGCCAAATACTCGGCCGGTGTTAGGTAGATTTTGGGTTGTGCTGACATGTTTCTCCTTTTGTAGAGGTCATCAGTCAAATTGCTGTTCGCGCTGTTGATCACCTGCTTGGCGAGTGCGTGATACCCAGGTTTGGGCATCCTCACCCATCAGCGGCGACTGTACAATCCCACGAATTTCCCGCCACTTGCGCCGTGTGGCGACTGGACGCCGCTGTTGGTATACAACTTCGGCAAGCCGTGCCATTGTTCACGCTAGGCCACCCTTCCATTTGGCTGTTTTGCCTGGATTGGAATGAAGGCAACGACCAACCGCCAAGTGTTCTGATTATGGATGACAACATCGTACGCAACGACCAGGTTTCAGAAAGAAAAAACGTCGAACAGTTGCTTGCGGCGATACGCGAGCTTCAAGCCGTTGATCAAATTCAAACAACTTGAACTAAGGTACGCTTTGGCTGTGCGAGATCCTGATCCAACCGTTGCTTATTGTAAAGCGCAACGTTGTGCCATTGGTGTTCCTCGGCAAAGAATAGGATCAGACTGTAACCGTCGCCATACCTGGCTGCGGGATAAACCAACCAGGTCACGCGCACTCTTTCCTGAAACGACTGCTGCAACGCTTGCAACTGTGCTTGGTAACCATCTAGACCGTCACACAAACAATCCAGATCTGTCTAAACCCCTGGTTTTAGCTAAAAAAGACGTTCAAGGAATAGTTCGTTTTCCTCCAACTCGACCAAATCTGCTGTAATCTCTGATAATGTATCCACTAAGTTCATGTCAATGACCAACGGCTAAAGCACGTTGGCTTGTCCCTGGCTCTGCATACGATGGGTCTGTAGACAGCCGAGACATCAGGCTGATTGAAGCCAGCCCAGAGATATTGTTGGCTGCGTTGACATCCGCATGGGCGGTGTATCCACAAGCTTTGCAAAGAAATTCGCTTTGAGATTTTCGATTAGAGGCTTCGATATGTCCACATGCAAAACAGCGCTGGCTGGTGTAGGCCGGATCCACAATCCCGACCGGCACGCCAACCAACTTTGCTTTATATTCGATAAAGGCTCTCAATTGGGCGAAAGACCAATTGCTGCGCTTGGCTCGTTGCTCTGACCCTTTAACCCTGGTCCGCGCTCGGATGCCGGTCAAATCTTCGACCGCTATCCCGCGCTGTGTGTGTTTGGCCTCAAGCACGAGTCGCTTGCTAATTTGGTGATTCACGTCTTTCTGGAAACGGGCTTGCTTACGGCGCAACCGCTTAAGTTTGCGACGGGTCGCCTTTGTTCCCTTGCTCTGCAATTCTTTGCGCAGCCGATGGTGGCGTCGCCGGTTTTTCTCAACCGCTGCGCTGGTCATGATCTCGCCGTCGTTCGTTACCGCGATATTGGTTTCGCCCATATCGACGCCAAGAAAGCCATCAACATCGTCGGGCGTCGGGGTTTCCTTTTCGCATGTCGCAAACAGGAAGAATTGACCGTCAACCAGACAAAGGTCCGCTTCACCATGTTGATTCTGCAAGAGCTTGCGTTGGTAGTCGCTGCAAACAAACGGGATTCTCTCTCTGCCAGACAGCGTCCAGATACTAACAAATTGCTTATCCGTGTACCAACGCAGAATTCGATCATCATAGGCAATCCCGCCATGTGGTTGAAAGGTGCGTCCGGTTTCCTTATCCAGTTTATAGCCATCAGCTACTTTGGATATGCAACGCACGACCATTTGGGCCGTCAAACCGGTCGTTTGGCGAATATCATTATAGACAAGTTTATGGAGGGAAAACTGATTAAAAACTTTCTTATCCCAAGCAACGGTGCTTATATAGTTACACGCCTCGTTTGCTTTTTCAAGCGTGCGCAACAAGAGCTCGTGTTGGGATTCACTAGGCTTAAGCAGTACTTTTGCAGTCAGTTTCATGCCCAAAAGTATAGCATATCGGACCTGTATTGTCAAATGTTTGACAAAAAAATCATCAATGTCCCAAGCTGTAGCTTGGCTCCTATCCTTCCAACGACTGAAGTCGTTGGTTTCCCGGAGACAGGATCATGAAAAGTTCCTTGAACTGGAACGGCTAAAGCTAAAGCTAAGGGGCTGGATCATTAATGTGATTTTAGATGCGCCATTTCCATAGGTTGGCCGTTTGCTGAGAATTTCTGGAGACCATTCCCAAGCATGGCGCTACTATCGCCTGGTCTACAGGTGATGGTTCCATCGTGCCAGATTTGAATGTCATAAACGTTGACACACTGGGTTTTGTCCGGTAAGCATAGACGTAAGCCTAATGTGGCGATTTCTGCGTCAAGTTCATCCACGACACTGAGCGCCTGAACGTTCACCGCTGCTTCAAACTTTTGAAAAATTTCAGCGACCGCAGGGAAGTCGGGTCCAGGTACAAATGCACCGAAAATTAGATTATGGGTGATATGATCGATTTCTACCTCGCCAATCCAGCGCTGTTCGGCGTCGATTAGGCAAAAAGTGTGTTGCGCGAGTTCCACGATTTAATCCTCCGTCGTATTTTCAAACATCTGCGCCAACTTTGCCAGATTTGCCGCGTTGAAGCTGGCAGCACCGTCGGGATGAACCAAGCGAGCATGATTGGGAAAACGTGCTGTCGGATCAGGTACGATTTCAAAACCGGTCTGCCGCAATGCCGCCGCTGTCGTTGTGCCGACTGTGTAGGCTGTTGCATGCCATTTCTGTGAGCGTGGAAAGGCTTGGCGCATTTGCGCAGCCGCTGCTTGCGGGGTTCCACCTAAGAGGACAGAAATACCCGGCGGCGTTAATACTTCTTCAATTGCAGAGAGTCGCAAGTTATCCACAGTTCCACCCCCCACCCGATGCATGACCGCATCAGGTCTAATTTCTTCGGGCTTCCCAATAGCCACGCTGAACCCCGCTTCTTATCGCTGGCGATTTTTTGTAGATTACCATGCTCCAGATAGATTCGTGATCTACCACCCATCACAAATGGGTAAGGAACGTCGAATTAACGTCTACTGGTTTTGATTTTATCATGATAGCTTGATCAAAGCTAGATTCCTGTGAATCGAGAACTTCGGAATATCTTGAATGACTTTTGCGAAGCTCAACTTAGCTACGGCTCCGGCGCGACCAGGCCAATATCGCGCACCGAACCGGCGCCCGCAACGTGGATAGCGGTCTTTGACGGTGGATTGGGCAGTTCTGTGAACGCCACCAGTCCTAAAACCCGTGCCGACCCCGCCCCTTCCACCAGAATGCTGGATTTTACTTGTGTGTTCTGGGTTTCTGTGAACGCTACCAGCCCTACATCACGCGTAAAACCGGCGCCCACAACCGCGATGCGGGCGCGTGGTTCGAGTGCGCGTTGAATCTCTTCGGGCGTGATTCCAATCGCTTGCATGAATTGCACAGGCTGAGAGAAAACTGATTCAAACGTATCATCCGCACCGACTGTGGTTATTTTGGGCTTCGTTGTCTGAGCATCAGCAGTCAGGAATTGACCAAGCAGGATCAGCGCGACGGTCAAACTGGTTGCCCAAAAGCGTTGATAGAGTTGAATGTGCTCTTTCGGCTTCACTTGGCTGCCTCTTGGTAGACAATTGCGATCCCGCAATAACTTCTTTTACCTCTGCCAGTAACGCTTAGTTTATGGTCTGTATCTGGAGAAAACTTAGCCTTAGTAAGTTCGCCTGACCAAAGTCCCCAACGTTCGCCTCCTGGGTTATGAGATGCTAACAATTCCTCATTTAGTATGCATGATCCTGGAGAACGATTATATGTACCTGAGGCTATAACTACACTGAACTGGGCACTTGACCAAGAGCTTTCGTAGACAGTAAGTTGCCGTGGGATATTTATTGTGAAAGATTCTTCAGGTATATTCTCATTCGCATGATCTGCCGTAAGCATTAGATTAGTCGCTTCCGGATGACGAAAGTCATAGTATGAAACATTGAAGTCTGATATACCTAAATCTTCGGCAAGGAGACGAATTACATTTTCAAGCAATGTGCTGTTCTTGAGTCCTTTCTCCTCATAATTCACCCAATCGAAAAGTGCTGAAGCGAGTTGCCACTTGGTCAAATAAGCGACGATCCAACCATCATGATGCAAAAAAACCTCGACTTGAACGTTTTCAGCAAACTCAGGCAGCTTTTCGTAACCAGGCGCAATGACAATGCCACTAATGAATTGATCCGTCTGTTGTCCGATCGTTTTAAAACGCGATTCAAGACTCGCCAGATCGATCTCCTGCTCAAGCTTAGTATAAGCGGTTACGCCTGCCTCCTCTAAGATAAACTAAAAATCAACCTGCGATAAACCAGCCGCGTGCGCAGACTTGAGAAATGCCGGTGGTTGCAAGGCCATTCCCTGTCCCACTTGGACTTCTGCTGGTTGAACTGGTTCGGGTTTCGCCAAGAGGGTCAGAGCAAACAAGAGGATGGCAATGCATGGTGCTACGGCAAACTTCAGGATGGAGCCAGTGTGTTTCATGATCGATTTATCTCCTTGTGCGGAAAAATACTACAACAGATTCAGATAGCAACGGATTTGCCGTTTCGTCAACAAAGATTGTTCACTTGTAACGATTCAGGCTGGACCCTGCCTGGCAGGTTGATTGCGAGATCGGCTGCATCGTTACGTTCGCTTTTCGTCAAGTTTGGGGATACAGCATCAAGCAAGCAATGTCCAAGCCAGCTTGCCACAAACGAGTAGGTTCTGTGTTTAGCCGATTCTACATCCTGGATCAAATCCGTTCCTATCCAAATCTGTTGTAGTATTTGGCATGTAACCATTATCTACCTCTGATCAAATCCAGACAGCGCGACAAGACCAATATTGCGCGCCGCCCCTGCTCCGATTATTTTTATGCTAGATTTCGCCTTGGCCGGCGTTATGACACGTGTCGGCGTCGGTGTAGCCGTTGCCACCACTGGCGTTGAAAAAGAAAAAACCAGTTGCGGGTTGCTCTCGGCTAACTCGTCTAGCCTTTTTATATCTTTATCAGAAATATCTGCTGACCCTGTCGGTGCCACCGTTTTCCATTCAATATCTTGCCACGGGATGGCCCACCCCCACCCCACGCGACCGAGATCAATGCCGCCATTGCCTACACCCACCACGCGACCATCGCCATTTAGGAGCGGTGCGCCGGAATGGCCGGGCAGCAAGTTGCCATTGATATTGAGCACGTGAATGTCCAGCGCTGGGCTTTTGCGCTTGTTCAGGGCGCGCAATAAAGCATCTGGTACCAGGTCCACCAGATCGGTAACTTCTCGCAATGTGACAGCTTCGGGGGGCGCTTGCCGAGCAATGCCAGAGTGATAGCCGATGATCTTCAACTCTGCATAGGTACTTTCGGTTGTTTCTAGCTCCGATACTAACCCATCGAGCGGGAGCGCATCCAGTTGTTGTGAGCCTAAGAGTGCCACATCACGCGCAATATCAACCTGCGTAATCGTGAGATCAAGCAACGGCGCGGACGCACCATCCGCGATAGCGTTGATCGTCTGGCAACCGGCGACACCATGCAGCGCGGTCACGATGCCGACGCGCGCCGCATCTTTGACCCGAAAGCCGGTTTGGGTGCGCTCCAATGGGGGCTGCGCACACCCGTTAATGACTATTCGATAGACGTAGGGAGACGGGGTAAAGCTGGGCGTCTGCGCCAGGACCAGTGAAGCGAGGGTCAACAACAGGCACAGAGTTAGGGTTGGGGTAAACCATCGGCGCATAGTACTTTCTCCACCACTTCTGCCAGCACAAGGGGATCGGTGATAAGGGCGGGTAATGCGCGCAACTGAATCACAGTCGCGCCACGCAGCGCATTGGCCAGGGTATCATCAGCTTTCACACTCGATATCGTGCTCGCCGCGACGAGTCGCTGACATTCTGAAGAACTACTGTTAAACAGAACTGTCCTTAAAAGGGTCCCTTCACCTGACTTCGCTGCCAACGTTGTTGTGTTTGTGTAATATTGACTCTCAAACAACCGGCGTACAAGCTCTTCTTTTGTGAATCCAGTGGGTACAAGGCCAGCATCCGTCCATTTTTTCACTTCGATCGACAATTCGGTGCCTAACCAGCCATCGTTTCTAGCTTTGATGCCAAACAGTGAACCGAGGAAGATGCCGACCACCAAGAGCATCAGCGGTAGGGGATCGACATTCCAGCGTAAAAGAAATGGTTTCTGGCGGTTTGCTTCTTTGCCTTCATCGGGTTTGTCTTCCAAGCCGCTCAACGCTGCAATAATCGCCGCCGCCGAAGCTGTGACTGTGGTGATGACAATCGAGACAACTGGCGATACGGAAAGCCCAATCAGCCAGCCAATGCCCATGCCAGTGATCAACAGGTATGCGCCGATTAGAGATGTGTTTGGCCCGGCAGCGCGTTTTTGCATAGGTTGCTTGCTTGCCTATTGATAGGTGAATTCGCTTACGTTTATTGTGAAATTAGGTAGAGAACCATAGGATAGACCATGTGCCCGGCACTTCCCGTTGCGGCGGGTGATCAGACGGTCTTACGGCTCGCTTTGTGCGGGAAGTGCCGGGCACATTTGCATCCGTAACTCGGCTTTTCTACCTAATTTCACAATAGGATGAGCGATTCAATAACTTAGCGATTAGAGATTGTTGTCTTGTAATCTCTAATCTTCAATCGCTAAAAGATGGGATGTAAGGGAGTCTTATCGTTTTAGTATATCAGATTGGTTACGTTTGTCAATAGATTTGCTGCTGCATTTCTGACCGCTTTAGACAAAAGTCCCTCTAAGCCTTATAATGGCGCCAATCGTTTGCTTACTCGATTAAGAACCGGTGTACGAGGTGTTCCAATGAATTTAACCGTTGAGCTTGAACAAGAAGAAGATGGCCGTTGGCTTGCCGAAGTACCGGCGTTGGCCGGCGTGTTGGTTTATGCACAGACGCGCCAAGAAGCGATTGCTCGCGCCAAAGCATTGGCTTTACGAGTGCTAGCTGATCGTTTGGAGCATGGTGAACAGGTTTAACACCCGATAATTTGTGAAAAGTGGGCTTACCTTCTACTTGGTTTTGTAAGCCCTGCTACCTAACCTTTAACCGCTACTCTTGCAACGCAAATGCCTCGCTAAGCGCCGCCATCCGCGCGCGGTTCACCCCCATGTCGCCCCGGCCCAGGCGTGAAGCCGAGCGAAAGTGAATCAACTTGGCCGTGTCGTCAAAATAAAATTCCACATCGTCTGGAAAGCCGATCAGGCGCGAGCGAAAGACGAAGGCCAGGTAGTTGTCTTGGTTGGCGATCTCTGTCACGCGGGGCGCAGCCTGTACCACTTGGAGCAAGCGTGCTTTCGCATCGGCGCGTGACCCCGTATAGGCCAGCGGCGGCATCAGTTGCGTTGGCAGCGCTGATTGGGTGGCCACACAGTTGGGCGTTTCTGGGCAGGGCGCTAGTTGGTTGTTGGTCAGCCCCAGGTTGGCCGGGCGTTGGGCCATGCGCGCCCAGATCATCAGGCCGGCCGTCATAACGACGGGCAGGCCGATGGCTAAAACAACGATAATCAGTAGAATACGGTTTAGCATTCTGTTCCTTTTGGGTGATGTTTGCGATTTATGCTTCCAATTGTCTTGTCAAGTATAGATGAGTTTCAGC
>JBBRVA010000206.1:0-10942 GCA_038247295.1 Caldilineales bacterium
AAGATTAATTTGATATTGCGACTTGCCCTTGCTTCTTGTATAATAGCGCGACTTGGGAGGACGGCCCAAGGTGTAGGATGAAGCACATACAACTGTTATGGGTGGCTCCTTTCGCAGATGTATGTGCTTTATCCTTGATGACGTACAAAACAAAGGCGTGGTGCATTAGCTAATTAATGCACCACGCCTTTTTGTCGTCTTGCACTCTACCTATAGTGAGAAGATAAAACAGATTACGCCAGCACCTTCAATGCCTCGGTTGTGCTATCCTTGGCACTAACGTTATATTGCGTGTCCACAATCTTGCCTTGCTCATCCATCACAAAGTGGCTGCGGATGATACCCATGTACGTCTTGCCGTACATCGATTTTTCACCCCATACCCCATATTGCTCGGCAATCGCATGATCGCTATCAACCAGTAAGGTAAACGGCAGATTATACTTGGTTTTGAATTTGCGATGCGAAGCTTCGTCATCTGGGCTGACGCCCAGGACAACTGCGTTTTTCTCTTCGATGTTAATGTACTGATCGCGAAAATCGCAAGCCTGTGTAGTGCAACCTGGCGTGTCATCCTTGGGGTAAAAGTAGAGCACCACGCGTTTGCCGCGGTAATCGCTAAGGCTAACGCGATTGCCTTCATCGGTAGTGGTTGTAAAATCGGGCGCCATGTCGCCGGTCGTGAGTTTCCCCATTGTCATTATCTCCTTTTGGTTATGCGTTTGATCTTTGCCAGCCATCAATTCTTACAAAAGTTCGCCCAGGATTCTGCAACAGTCCTCCCATTTGGCGCGGCTCTTTATGGGAATGGACGACAGCCTATAGACGAGAAAGAAGAGACGGTCAACTTATTGTCAGTAGACCACAATCGATGGCGAGTAAACGCTTGGGGTTTAGATTTGACAGTTCGGATCAAGTTCGGTGCGCCAAACCCCAAGCGTTTACTCGCGACGATTGCAGTCTATTGATTGGGACGTGTTTCATCTCAGTTGAACGAGGAGGGAGCATTCTCTAATGCGACCAGAGCAGCGTTAGAGAACGCTGCCTCCTCAACTCAAATGAAACACACCCGATTGATTGTCCATCATCGGGCCGGTTTTCTACGTTTGCACTACCCTTTTAGGTCAACAAGTTTGCTTATTTTTAAGTCAACGAGTAGAGTACGTAGATAATTGACCAACTGTAGAAATATTCTTTGCCTAAAAAAGGGAGGTAGGTTTGCTTCCACTCTATAATTCTAAAAAACAACAATCGGCTAGCTGGGGGGCGTGTATACGCATCCTCAAAACGGTTTTGAGTGTTAACATTTGGCTGATTGCACTTATGTTGATGCCGATTAGTGGATTGGCGCAAACGGTTGAACCAAGTACGGCACAATTGGCCACTATCAGCGAGCCATTACAAGCCCAGCTCACGAATACCAGTGGGCCGATCTCGTTTCTCGTGCTTTTACGCGACCAAGTAGATGCCGATGCAGTGATGCAAAGCGCAGGCGCGACGTTGACAGACCGCCATGCCAAAGCAGCTGCGCTTTATGCACAACTAACCGCTACAGCGCAGCGTACACAAGCACCCCTGCGCGCCTGGTTGGATGCACAATCCGTTCCCTACCGTGCCTTCTATTTGCTCAATATGATTGAAGTGCAAGGCGATAGTGCGGTGGCAGATGCGTTACGTCGACGTCCGGAAGTGGGTCGCCTGATCGCCAATCCATCGGTGCGCCAACAATTAAGTACGGGGGTTGCGCAACAAACCTGGCTGAAAACGCTGGAAAATGTAGCGGCACAGGCCACACCTAACCGTCCATATGGTCTGGATTATACGCATGCACCAGAAGTTTGGGCGCTCGGCTTTACCGGCCAAGGCATTGTGGTGGCCAGCCAGGATACCGGCGTTGATTGGGAACATCCGGCATTGCAGGCCAATTACCGAGGCATGACCACGGCCACACAAACAACGGCTGCGGCGGTCGATCACGTCTACAACTGGTTTGACGCCTGGGATCTGATTGGGCGGCCAGCAAGCTGCGCGGCCGATGCCCAGGTTCCCTGCGACGACGACGGCCACGGCACCCATACCGTGGGCACGATGGTCGGCGATGCCACGGCCGTTGGCGATGCTGTCCTTGGCATGGCGCCAGGTGCACAGTGGATTGGCTGTCGCAATATGAACAATGGTGTTGGCACACCAGCCAGTTATACGGCCTGTTTTCAGTTTTTTCTGGCGCCCTATCCGCAGGGCGGTGACCCTTTTGTCGATGGGCAACCAGCGCTAGGTCCAGACGTGATCAATAATTCCTGGGGCTGCCCACCTTCCGAAGGTTGTGATGCCGACTCTTTGCGTGAGGTAGTGGAAAATGTGCGGGCGGCAGGTTTGTTGGTGGTTGCTTCGGCAGGCAATAACGGTTCTTCCTGTAGCAGTGTGAGGGACCCAATCGCCATCTACGATGCCGTGTTTAGCGTGGGTGCCCATAACAGCGTGGGGGATATTGCTAGCTTTAGCAGCCGCGGACCAGTTACCATTGATGGCAGTCGCCGGCTGAAACCAGATATCAGCGCGCCAGGGGTCAGCGTCCGCTCGGCCTGGGTGGGCGGCAATTATAATACGATTTCTGGCACCAGTATGGCCAGCCCACACGTCGCCGGCGCGGTAGCATTGCTCTGGTCGGCCGTGCCCACCCTGACGGGCCAACTCGACCTGACCGAACAGGTATTGATCAAGAGCGCTACGCCAGTGCCATTTGATCAGTGTGATGGTTCTACACTGGTCATACCAAACAATACCTATGGCTATGGCCGCTTGAATGCGCTAGCCGCGGTGCAATTGGCGCAGCGACCAGGCTCGATCCAAATTCGCGTGCTCGACCGGGCTAACCAGCCGTTAGCAAACACGCCGGTTGTACTAACCGACACTTTGACAGGCTATACCTATACAGCCACCAGTGATGGGGATGGGATGCTTCAGTTCGCATCGATCTATGCGGGGGCTTACACGGCGACTGTACAACTTGCGGGTAGCGCCTTTACGCCGCTCAATATTCCATTGCAAGCTGGCGAAAGCGCAGCCGTAGACTTACAAGAACAGGCGCCCACAGCAGAGGAAGAGGAGCAAGAGCCGCAACAAACAGTATGGTCGCTCTTTTTTCCGCTGGTCACAGGCGATTGATGCTAGCTGACTATTGCTGCTAGTCCAGTGCGGTGGAAATAGTGGGACAGTAAATCAGTAAGTCAGTGGGACAGTTTAGACTGACTTACTGATTTACTGTCCCACTATCCTACTGAATATGGATTTACGCCCAAGTGTACTCGTGGTTGCCCAAACTGAGGCTGCTTTGACCGAACCAACCATTCTGGTGCCCGGGTTCAATGATGATACCCCAATGTTGCACCCTTTGGTCACATTTTTAAGCCAGCAACAGCTAAACCCACAGCCAATCTCGCCGCAACCCAGCAACGGCATCGTCGGCATCGAGGTTTTAGCGGAACGTCTTGCGGCTCAGATCGACGCCCGTTTTGCGCCCGAACAACCACTAAATCTGTTCGGCTTTAGCATGGGCGGGCTTATCTGCCGGACCTATGTCCAGAAGCTGGGCGGCGCCGCGCGCATCCGCCACCTTGTCACCTTGGCTACGCCGCATCAAGGCACCTGGCTGGCCTACCTCTTTAACCGGCCAGCTTGTCTGCAAATGCGGCCGGGGAGTGCGTTTTTGGGTGATTTGAACAGTGATCTCTCGGCCCTGAAACAGATCCGGTTTACTTCGCTTTGGACGCCGTTGGACCTGACCATCTTGCCGGCTACCAGTTCGCAGATGAAGGTGGGCGAGACGATTTCGATTGTCTCACCCTTTCACCGCGCGCTCCTGTTTGATCGGCGTGTGTTGCGGCGGATCGCCGATATCCTGCGCCAACCGGTGGATAGGGCGGCGGATGCGGTTGTAAATGAGGAATGGGAGAAGGGATAAATGGTAAGTGGTAAGTGGTAAGTAGTAAGTACGTGTAGTTACTATTTACCACTTACCAATAGTTACTGCGCTGCATTGGCCAATCAACCCTCGGCCGATGCAGGTACGACTTGCTGAGAGGCGGCGTGGAGGGCGGTGCCGCACTGGGCGCAGAATTTATCTGTCAGCTTCACTTGACCACCACACTCGGGGCAGAAACGTCGTTTGTCGGCGCCGCTCTCTTTCAGGGTTAGTTTCGGTACACCGGCCAGCTTCCGCTGTTGGAGGATCAACGCTTCTAGTTCTGCTTCCAGATCGGCGCTGGCTGGTGCAGTCTTCTCGATTTGGCGCAGCAAACTAATCGCCCGCTGGCGCAATCGTCCATTAAGTTGCTCAAAATCTTCGGCGCTCAATTTTCCGGTCTGATAATCAAACTCCAACTCTTTGATCGACAACAATACACTATCTTTGCGCGTGAGCAGGTCAGTTAGCGGGTTGTCGTCATCGATGCGCAAGGGCGCGCCGGTTCGCCATAGGGGCCACACCACAAAGCCAAATGCAAGTAGCGCCAATAAGAGGGCAACGCCAATTGTTAACCAGAGCACAAGATTTTCCCAGTTTCGAAGGTGTAGAATAGAGTGTTTAAGTGAGCAGCGAGACCGTAGGCCAGTGGGACAATTTCAGACACTACGGCTGACTGTCTCACTGGCCTACTGTCCTACTGCTTTACACTGCCGCTTCCACCAGCGCGCCGGCACCCGCCGCGACCGTTTCTTCGCGGCGGACCGGATGCGGCCAGATGCAGATCAGCGTGCCAAAGATCAGGACGAGTCCGCCGAGCCAGAGCCAGACCGTGAGCGGATTTACATAGATCGTAAAGACGGCCGAAGTGCCATTATCCTCCCAGTCGTTCAGCAACACGTAGATGTCCTCACCGGCGCGCATGCGTAGACCCACTTCACTCGTCTGCTGATCGGGTGATTTGTCATACAGATTGCGGCTGGGTACCAGTGTGCCTAACGCTTGACCATTGGGTGCTGTAAGATCCAGGCTGGCCCGGATTTCCGTCCGGTTGGCACCGCGCTGGCTTTCCATCCCCGTATAAGTTAGGGTGTAGCCGGCCAGTGTGACGCTCTCATTGGTCGCCAGCGAAACATGCGTGGTCGATTGGTAAAAGGTATTGCCAACAATCGCCACACCCATCATAACGACAGCCAGGTGGACAATATAGCCGCCATAGCGCTGCCCGTTGCGCCGCATCAGGCTGATCAAGGCGACCAATGGGTTCTCATCGGTGGTTGCTCGCCGAGCAATCACACCACGCACAAACTCCTGGATAATGGTGGCCACCACCAGTACACAGACGGATAGCCCCATCACTGGATAGAGTTGCGGGCTAAAGTAAGAGAAGATGGCGGCAAAGATCACCGTTGCCAGCAGCGGCCAAGTAAACTGCTTAACCATGACAGCGCGGCTGGTGCGGCGCCAGCCGAGCAGCGGACCGATGCCCATCATTAACACCAAAAGCAGGAAGAGCGGGCCGTTCACTTTGTTGAAATACGGCGCGGCCAAGGCAATTTTTTCGCCGCCGATGATCTCGCTAAACATGCCGTAATAGGTGCCAAAGAGGGTGGCAAAGGCAATGCCAGTAAAGAGCCAATTATTGGCCAGGAAAGCAGCCTCACGGCTAGAAGCCGATTCGATTTCGTTCTCGTTCTTCAGGAGGGGCAGACGGGCAAACAAGACTGCCAAAAAGCCGATAATGCTGATCACGAGAAAAACCAGGAAGTAAGCGCCGACGCTGCTACGCGCAAAGCTATGCACGCTGTCGATAATGCCGCTACGCGTGGTAAAGGTGCCCAGAATCACCAAGAAGTAGGTGGCGCCAATCAGCACCATGTTCCATACTTTTAGAATGCCGCGCCGTTCTTGGATGATGATGCTGTGCAGAAAAGCGGTGGCGGTGAGCCAGGGTAAAAGGCTGGCGTTTTCCACGGCGTCCCAGGCCCAGTAGCCACCCCAGCCCAATTCCATATAGGCCCATTGGCTGCCCATCAGAATGCCGACGGCGAGAAACATCCACGGAATCAACGTCCAGCGGCGTACAGTGCGCACCCACTCATTGCCCACCTTTTTGCTGAGCAAGGCAGCGATGGCAAAGGCAAAAGGAACCGTCAAGCCAACATAGCCCAGGTAGAGCATCACAGGGTGGATTACCATCCAGTAATTTTGCAACAATGGGTTTAGTCCTTGCCCATCGGGCGGGACAAAACCGGCTTGTTTGAAGGGATTCTCGGCAAAGACCAACAATACCAAGAAGAAAGCACTAGTGCTCAGGAGCACGGCATTGACATAGGGCATCTGGCTGATCAACTTAGTGCGGAAAGCTGCTACGACGATAAAGCTATAGACACTCAGGATGAGCGTCCAAAAGAGTAGACTGCCCGCCTGACCACCCCAAAGCGCGGAGAATTTGTAGAAAGTGGGCAACGCCCTTTCGGTATGCCCCCAAACATAATTCACCTGGAATTGATCCGTCAACAGCCCATACCAAAGAATTAGCGCTGCGATCCAGACGAGCCCAGTCACCGCGTAGACGGCATGGAAACTACTCTGGATCAAACCCGCGTGACGGCGCTGGCCGCCTAAAAAGCCGGCCACCACGCCAAACAGGGCAATTAGTAGCGCAATGATAAGGATGAGATAGCCGATATTAAAAATCATAGAGTACTCCCTGGTCGCCTACTTATTGAGGACGAATTCCTTCGATGTGTTGATCCAACTGCTGCTCGCTCGTCAGAGGTAAGAGCAGATAGCTTTTGATCAACCCGTCTGGACCGATAAAGAAAGTTTCTGGCACTCCGCTAATGCCGTAGCGCCGTGCCGCTTTGCTCTGCAAATCTGGCCCATTGGGGTAGCTGACGCCAAATTCAGCCAGATAGGCCTTGGCCGAATGTTCTTGGTCCAGATAATCTAAGCCCAAAAAGACAATATTGTTGTTCTGCTC
Organism: Caldilineales bacterium; assembly: GCA_038247295.1. Classification (GTDB taxonomy): domain Bacteria; phylum Chloroflexota; class Anaerolineae; order Caldilineales; family Caldilineaceae; genus JAPLGZ01. The sequence goes on from JBBRVA010000206.1 coordinate 6,948, forward strand.
ACGCCGCCAAGCTGCTTCGAGCAAGGCAGCTTCGTCACGACAAGGGCCACACCAACTGGCCCAAAAGTTTAAGACGACGCCTTTGCCTTTCAAATCGGCGAGGCGAATCGTTTCACCGTCAAAAGTAGTAAATTCAAAATCTGGCGCAATGCCCGTGGCGCGCCATTCGGAACTATTTTGCCGGTTGAGGCCAATCGCAAGAAAGGCTACAAAGGCCAGCAGCACGCCGACAATGACCAACCGCCAAATCGTGACCTGGCGTTTCATGGTAGATGGCGGCGCTGTTTCGCTGGCTGTTTCTGCTGGCGGTAGGGCGCCAACAAAGTCCATTTTTTCAGTCATAGCGTTTTAACTCCTCATCCAGTTGGCGTGCGTAAGGGTCATCCGGCTGGGCGACAGACGGCATAGTGGCCGTTCGTCTTTCGGGGTTGGCGGGGGCCGGGCTGAAGAGCAAACGGCGTCCACGCAGAAGCAAGAAAATAGCGCCTCCCAACAAGCCAACAAACGGTAGAATCCATGCCAGCCAATTAAAACCACTGCGGGGTGGTTCGCCCAACACTTGCGGACCATACTGGTCTAGAAAATCTTGTTTGATCGAAGCGGCATCTTGGCCGGCATCTAACTTTAAGGCAATCTCCTGGCGCATCTGTGTGCAAGCCTGGAGTTCACAGGCATCCAGGCGGACACCCGAGCAAAGTGGGCACCAAAGATCACGCGCAACCGCGTTGACTTGATCGGCCGTGACCGTGCTGCCCTGGGGAGAAGTATCCTGGGCCTGCACTTGCCATATTTGTCCCCCCAAAAGCAGACAAAGGTTTAATAAAAGTGCTATACTTATTTTTGATCGCATATACAATCTATTATAACCTTTTTTGTTCGCAGCGCTACCCACTTAAGTAAAGGTTTTTCATATCAAAGCGCATCTGTGAATAGTTTGCCTATTTTGGGCTGATGAGGCTCACATCGATGACGAAAAACGCTCAAACGCAAAGGTAACACAATTTGTTCTACCCGACCGTGATCTAGGCTGCACTGTTACAATGGTGAACAACTGTTGTCGGTCAGAATATGAAAAACTTCGGTAGGGGTATTGGCGCCTTTTAAGTTTTTATTGCCTAGGCTGACAAAATGAGAATCGTCAAGTTCTAATTGTTGGGTGTCTACCAATTGGTTTGTTGTTGCGCTCAATAAAATTTGGCCGGGGTTGCTGGTCTCTTCTAAGCGTTTAGCAAGATTGACCGCATCGCCAATTGCGGTGTAGTTCATCAACTGGGGTGTGCCAATATTGCCCACTAATGCTTCACCCGTATGAATACCCATGCGGATATTCATCGGTGGGTTATGGGTTTTGTTCCAGTGCTGAACGCGTGCATGCATGCTAATCGCACTGCGCACGGCCATTGTCGCGTGATCCGTCTGGCGCACGGGCACATTAAAGAGCGCCATAAAGCCATCGCCCATAATTTTGTCTAAAAAACCACCATTTTCAAAGATTGATGTGGTTAGGAGTGCAAAATATTCGTTGAGAATGCGCAGCACCTCATCCGGCGGCATGCGGTGCGCCAATGACGAAAAGTTGCAGAAATCGACAAACAGAATAGTGACAGTTTGACGCTCACCGCCTAAAATAGGTAAAGTAGGGCTAGCCATTAATGTTTCAATTAATGGTGCAGCCATGTAGTGACGTAGCTTCTCGTTGGCGGCAATTAATTGCTCTTGCAACATCGCATTGTGGCGGCGCAGTTGAACTTTATCGGCGACCTGACGAATATGCAGCCGGATGGTCTTGAGCGTAAATGGCTTGCTAATATAATCATCGGCGCCACCTTGCATAGATTTTACCGCCAGCTGTTCCGAGGTAAGCGCGCTAATCATAATAACGCCGGCCATGCGATCACGCCGGCGAATTTCTTGCAATACGCCCAGGCCGTCAAGTTTCGGAATCACAACATCAAGCAAAACAAGATCCGGGTACGTGGCTTCAAACACTTCAATGGCTTGTAAACCATCGGATGCTTCATAGACTGTGTGCCCATCTGCCTGCAAGATTTTGCGCACAAGTTGAACTGTATTCAGTTCATCGTCTACAAGCAGAATACGTAAAGGTGCTGATAAGGGGAGTTGTAGTGAGTCCATTGCCTCTTTACCAAACAACGAAGCCGCTAGTACACTTGGGCGTAAGTAAGACAGTGAATCAGTAGGACAGTAGAACAGTGTTTGTACTGTCTCACTGTCCTACTGATTCACTACTGATTCACCGGAGAATAGTATGGTTATTTCCGCCCAAGTGTGCTAGTGGCTATAAAGTAGTTGTTCGAGCTTCAACAAAAGTTATTGAAATTATTATATTAGTCTAATAAACGTTTCATATTTGCTCATTAGCCTAAAGTGGGCAAATCCATTGTTTTGCGCAAGGCCAAAGCAACGGTTTGCGTCTTTTGCCCAGACGAGCTTCTTATTTGAAATTGTACTATACTATGTCCAACAACTCACGTTACGAATGAGCTCTAGCTTAGAAAACAGCTGTCTTTCATCAACACTTATCCAATCAGGGTACATTTGTGAGCCGATCAATCATCACGTTGTTTCAACAACTATCCGAACGTTTGGATGCAACAATTGCTATGCTTGGTGCAGTGCGTGCATCTGTTACTCATTATAGGTCATCTCGCCGCGTTACCGGAAATGACTCGGCAATGGTCATCAAAAGTATAGCAGAAGCTACACAAGATTTTGGGCAAATTGGCGCTGGACTGGACGATGCATTGCGCCAGTTGCGGCAACGCATCGTCCAATTAAATTTGCTGCATGATATTACTAGCCAATTACATGAACAAGCTTCACTCGACCAGGTGATTGAGTTGATGATGGATGCGATGTGGCAGAAATCACCGCTTAGTTTTGCTGTAGTCATTCTGGGCGATACCGAGTTGGGTCCCTATCACTACCAAAATATGCGCGGGGTTTCCGATTCCTGGCGCTTTTTGGGTCGTGAATGTCCTTTCCCATTGTGGGGGCTGTTGGCGCGTGCGCTGATTCCCCACCTAAATCCCGACAAGCCCGATTACTTGATTGTCGATGATATGCACATAGAGCATCGTCCTTTGCAAGAGGAATTTCCCTGGATGAAACTGGAAGGTTCGCTGATGATCCTACCTTTACGGATCCATAAAGCGGTTACCGGCGCCTTGTTGTTGGGGCGAAGCGAAGTACATGGATTTGAGAATGCCGATTTATGCGAAGATTACGCCGAAATTTCGCAGAGTGCGGCGCGCGCCTTGCAATTAACGCAAATGTATCAAGAGCTTGATAAACGTGTCAGTCAATTAGTTGGGCTGCAATTATTTACCCGCTCGATGACCGGCGTCCATGGTTTTGATCTGATCATAGATGGTTTGACGCAGGGTGTGGTTGATATGGTAGGCAAAGCAATGGTCCATATCATTTTGGATGAACGCTCGATAGATGCTGAAAAACAGGCCAAACGAGCCGCTTTAGGTGGCGAGAACACCGTGGCAGAGCATCCACCGACTGGGCAACCATTGCTCGACATACCAGCCTTAAAAATCTATATGTCATCCACGGTAGAGCATCAAAAATTAACGGATCTGCCGGCGCCAGTCAACCGCTTGGTCGGTTGGACTATGCAGGCCGGTCAACCGGTCTTTTATGATCCGAATGAAGTAGAAAGTGCAGAACAATTCTACTACAACGAGACAGGCCGTGCGCTACTTGTACCAATTGTCAACAATGACCGCACGATTGGTGTGATGCATGTGGTAGCGCCAGACCGCGCGCAACCTTTTGATGAAGGCGATATGGTTGTGTTACGTACTATTGCAAATACGGCGGCCATGATGTTATCTAGTACACTTAGGCGGAAATAACCATACTATTCTCCGGTGAATCAGTAGTGAATCAGTAGGACAGTGAGACAGTACAAACACTGTTCTACTGTCCTACTGATTCACTGTCTTACTTACGCCCAAGTGTAC
>JBBRVA010000207.1:0-10841 GCA_038247295.1 Caldilineales bacterium
CCAATCTGAACGACATCTCAATTCCGGCGGTGGCAGGTCTGCCAAGTGGTGAAACTGAAGATACCAAGCGCATTGTCGAGCGTTTTGGCGAAGATATTATTGCTGCTGGCGAGCACAATGGCCAACAGGTCGTCTATGTCCATGCTGATAATTTGCTAGATTTGGTGAACTTCGTCAAGAATGAGGCAAACCTGGGCTACGAAGGGCTGATTGATGTGACGGCGCTGGACCGTTCCAAGCTGCCCATTGGTGGGGCCGAGCGTTTCCATCTGGTCTACCAATTACGCTCTTATCAACGCAAGCAACACTTGATGATTGTTTGTCCTGCACCCGGTGGCGATTCGCCCGTAGTGCCAAGTTTGACCCCAATCTTCCAGGGTGCTAACTGGCCGGAGCGCGAAGTGCTGGACTTGATGGGTGTCACCTTTACCGGCCATCCCGACCCACGCCGCATTTTGATGCCAGCGCATTGGCCTTATCATCCGCTGCGCAAGGAAATCCCCGAAGGCGGCGAGCCGGTTCCCTTCTCGATGACTTTTGATGATCCAGAATTCGAGACGCTGGGCAAGCAGATTCTGCCTTCGGAAAGTATTGCGCCCGCGCTGCCGCCCGGCATGAATCGCGAGCACATGATTCTGAATATGGGGCCGCACCATCCCAGCACACACGGCGTTTTGCGCCTGGTCGTCGAATTGGATGGCGAAACTGTGATCAATATTGACCCCGATCTGGGCTATTTACACAGTGGCTTCGAGAAGACGGGCGAAAACAAACGCTATAAAGACTATGTCTATTATAGTGATCGCATGGACTATCTCTCGGCCATGAATAATAATTATGGCTATGTGCTGACGATCGAGAAGCTGCTCGGCTTGCCAATTCCCGAACGAGCGCAAGTAATTCGCGTGATTATGAGCGAATTGCAGCGCATCGCATCCCATCTCTTCTGGCTCTCCACTCATGTGCTAGACGTTTCCGGCACCGGCATGAGTTTGCTGATGTACGCGACGCGCGAACGTGAACGTATTTTGGACCTGTTTGAAATGGTCTGCGGCGCACGCTTAACTCTGAGCTACATACGGATTGGTGGGGTCTGGAAAGATCTGCCCCCGGCCTTTCTTACAAACCTGAGAGATTTGCTCAAAATGCTGCCCAAGCAGTTCGACGAATACGAAGCGATGCTCACCAGTGGCCCGCTTTGGCGCAAACGTTTGGAAGGCATTGGTTATCTGAGCCGCGAAGATGCCATTAATATGGGCATGAGTGGCCCGATGTTGCGCGGCAGTGGCGTAGACTGGGATTTGCGCCGCGATATGCCTTATGGCGGCTATGAAAACTATGATTTCAAAGTGCCAGTGAGCAATGCCGGTGATTGTTATGCGCGCTACCTGAATCGCATGGAAGAGATGCGCCAGAGTGTACGCATAATTGAACAGGCCGTGGCTAACCTGCCCGATGGTCTCTATCGGACCGATGAACGCAAGATCAGCCTGCCCCCGCGCGCCGAGTTGGATGTGAGCATGGAGGCGTTGATCCACCACTTTAAATTGATGACCGAAGGTTTCCGTGTGCCCCCAGGCATGTGCTATCAAGGTATCGAAGCGAGTAAGGGCGAACTAGGCTACTTTGTCTACAGCGATGGCTCCGGTGTACCTTATCGTTTGCATGTCCACGGCCCTAGCTTCAACAATCTCTTTGCGATCAGCAAGATGAGCAAGGGCGAGATGTTGTCAGATATCGTCACGAATATCGGCACGATCGATATTGTGCTCGGTGAAGTCGATCGATAGGGACGCGGATAAAACAATGCGAACAATCACCATTCGTGAGGCAAACGGTAATCTATACAAGTTGATTGATGAGGCCGTAGCATTCCATGAGCCGATTCATATTATCGGGCAGGAAAGCACTGCGGTTCTAATTTCAGAAGAAGAGTGGCGCTCAATTCAAGAGACACTCTACTTATTATCTATACCCAATCTGCGCGCTTCGATCCAAGAGGGACTACAAACCCCGCTGGCAGAGTGCTCGACAGTGGTAGAGTGGTAATTTGTGGCAAATTGTCTTTACCAAACAAGCATAAAAGGATGCCAGACGACTGGCAGAAACTGGACTGCGGTCTAAAGCCGAAACATTGCTTGAAATTCTGAGGATCAATCCATTTCAAAACCCGCCACCTTATGAGAAATTAGTTGGTGATTTAACTGGCGCATATTCAAGACGGATTAACCTTCAACATCGACTCGTTTACCAAATTTATCAGGAAGAACAAGTTATCAAAGTTATTCGCATGTGGACACACTACGAATAGTTGACCATAGGAACGCTTATGCTATCAGAATCTGTTCGTGCCGAAATTAAACAGTGGATGGATCTCTATCCGCCAGGGCGTCAACGTTCGGCAATTTTGCCCGCGCTCTATGTAATCCAGCGTGAATTGGGCTATTGTCGCGTCGATGCCCAAAATGAACTAGCCGCGATGCTCGATCTGGAACCCGCCGAAGTTGGCGCAGTCGTGGGCTTTTATAATATGTTCCACGAGGAGCCTAAAGGCGAGTATCATATTGAGGTTTGCACTAATGTACCCTGCATGTTGCGCGGGGCCAACCAGTGCATGCACCACCTGGAAGATCAGCTTGGCATCCATCATGGCCAGCAGACAGAAGACGGCAAGTTTGCGCTCGACCACATGGAATGTTTAGGTTCGTGCGCCACGGCGCCAATGGTGGCAGTAACCGAACAAAAGAGTGGCCAGATCCGCTACTTTGAAGAGATGCATACTGCAGAAGATGTCAGCAAGTTCTTGAAGGTGATCGAGCGCGGCCAAGGCTTCTCTACCCTAGAGCGCTGGACCCCGACTGGTGATGCAAACGGTGAAGGTAAGGCCGCTGGCCCCTACACCGTGGCTGGCATGGATCCACGTTATTTATCGGCGCGTGTTTATAAGGAAAACAGCCACACGCTGGAAAGCTACGAAGCAGATGGGGGTTACGCCACGACTAAGAAGGTGCTGAGCGAGATGCAGCCCGCCGCGGTGATTGATCAGATCAAGGCTAGTGGTCTGCGTGGCCGCGGTGGAGCCGGTTTCCCCACTGGCACCAAATGGAGCTTCCTGGCACCCGCAATGCCGCGCTACTTGGTGGTCAATGCGGATGAATCCGAGCCAGGTACCTTTAAAGATCGCATTATTATGGAGTATGACCCACACCAATTGCTCGAAGGCATCATCATCAGTGCGTTTGCCATTCAGTCGGAATTGGCCTTTGTCTACATCCGTGGCGAATACTATTTTGGTTATACACGCTTACAGGCTGCCATCCAAGAAGCCAAAGCCAAGGGTTACTTGGGGCAGAATATTTTTGGGATGGGAAAAAATTTAGAGATTGTAATTCATCGCGGCGCTGGTGCCTATGAGTGTGGTGAAGAAACGGCCCTACTGACTAGTCTGGAAGGTTACCGCGGTCATCCACGGATGAAGCCACCTTTTCCTGCCGTTGAAGGTCTCTACGCCAAGCCAACAATTGTCAACAACGTTGAATCGATCTGTAATGTCAAGCACATTATGGAGCGCGGCGTTGATTGGTATAAAACCTTCGGCACAGAGAAGAGTTCTGGCATGCGTCTCTTTTGTCTGAGCGGCAATGTAAAGCGTCCAGGTTTATATGAGCTGCCGCATGGTACAACACTGCGCGAGTTGATTTTTACCTACGGTGGCGGGCCACAACTTGATGATGCTCCTGTAAAGGCGATCTGCCCTGGTGGCTTGTCGATGAAGCTACTCACCGCTGATCAAATGGATACAACGCTCGATTTTGAAGGCGTGCAAGCCGCCGGTTCACTGCTCGGTTCGGCTGGGATCATTGTCATGGACCAACGCGCTGACATGGTAGCCGTTGCCCGTCGAACGCTGAGCTTTTATCGCGAAGAAAGCTGCGGCAAATGTACACCTTGCCGTGAAGGCACCGGCTGGCTAGAAGATATTCTGGAGCGCATCGAGGCCGGGGGCGGACGTGGGCAAGATTTGCCATTGATGGAAAAAATATCATCCTTCATCGCTGGCAAAAGCTTCTGTCCGTTCGGGGATGCCGCCGTGTGGGGATTACAAAGCGGTTTGATCAAGTTCCGCAGCGAGTTTCTGGATAAGATCCAGGCGACAAATCCCGACAGCATTGGCCCGATGATCCCAATCCGGCCGATCTACCGGCCCGACGTAGAGCAATCAAGCGGTCTGACCGATAGCACACTCAAGCCGATTGGCGACTCACCGATCTTGCGCGATACCGTCGTAGCAGCGAATTAAGAGCATACTTTTTGTCTGCTACTGCTTTGCGGAGAGGTTATTGTTATGTCTGCCATTGTTCAAGATAACGTTCGAGTACTACAAGACCTGCGCATTCCAAAGTTGCGCTTGGTTGCACCCTTATTCGTTACCGTTGAAGAACAGGATGATATAGTCGTTGCCAGCAATGTGGATTTGGATACATTTGGTTATGGTGATACAGAAGCAGAAGCACTGGATGATTTACGCGCTGTTATTGTAGAGACGTATTTCGATTTAAAATTGGATCAAGCCAACCTGGGACCACACTTACAGGCGATCTGGAATTATTTGAATCGTATTGTAATTGAATGGGAGCTTCAACCAGTTGCAGCTTAAGAAACGTGAAGCTGAAGCTTTGTTTGATAAACTTCAATTGGTCACTCAAACATCGCATCACAAGACAGCAACACTTTATTACGAGGGTCGTGCGATCATACGAACACGAATCTCACATGGTCAAGGGGATATTTCGCCAATTATTGTGGCAAAGATGCGAAGCCAGCTCAAAGTAAGCGAACAACAGCTACGCAAACTGATTGAATGTTCTATGAGTTACGAAGATTATATTCGTTTACTTAAGCAAAAGGGACTCATTAGTGGAAATGCATAGTTCGTTGTTAATAGAGATCGAGGTTAAGCTATGATTGCTGCTGTTCAAGAACGCTCTGTACAAAAGCAGCAAAGCGAACCGAACCTATATCGTGTTCCAAGCGTGCAGGCTACCGTTTTGACTGGTGGTTTGCATCTGCGGCGCTTTAGCCTGGCAGAATATCAACAACTCATTGCCATGGGCTTTTTTCATAAAGATGAACGCCTTGAGCTCATCAACGGATTCGTACAAGAAATGAGTCCGATTAATCCTAAACACGCTGAGTGTGTTGATCAACTAGTGGAATTGTTCTTTGCCCAACTTTTAAAACGGGCCAGAATTCGGATTCAGTCACCAGTATCACTGGAAGTACGTTCATCTCAACCAGAGCCAGATGTAGCACTTGCTGCTGTACGACCCGCAGGATATGCCGATCAGCATCCAGATGCAGCAAATATATTCTTGATTGTTGAAATTTCAGACTCAACGCTGGAAAAAGATCAAGAAGAAAAATTAGAACTCTACGCTGCATCTGGCATTGTTGAATATTGGATCGTGAATCTGGTCGATGAACAATTCGAGGTTTATCGCGACCCATTTATCTCGGCGATTGGCAAAGCTGCTTATAAGACGAAGTTGACGTTCATACATGGGCAGACGGTTACACCACTCGCCTTTCCAGACTGTCAGATCGACGTATCACAAGTATTGCCCAAGCAAGGGAATCAGTAACCCATGACGACAGATTTAATCAATTTGACCATTGATGACCGCCCAATCGCTGTGCCCAAGGGGACATTAGTCGTGGATGCCGCGGCCAAGTTAAAGATAGAAATTCCCGTCTTTTGCAGTCATCCCAAGCTCGACCCGGTCGCTTGTTGCCGTATGTGTCTGGTGGAGATCACCGGGCCGCGCGGGCCGATGTTGCAAACTGCCTGTTCTGTGCCGGTGGCCGAAGGCATGGTCGTAAAAACCGAGACGCCGCAAGTCAAGGCCACACAAGAGGCAAACCTGGGCTTCATCCTGCTCAATCACCCGTTGGACTGTCCAATCTGCGACAAGGGTGGCGAATGTCCGCTGCAAGATCAGACCATGCGTTACGGTCCCGGCATCAGTGCGTTGGTCGAGCCTAAACGTCATAAGAACAAGAATTACATGATCTCCGAATCGATTGTATTGGATCAGGAGCGTTGTGTGGTTTGCTGGCGCTGTATTCGTTACCTGGAAGAGTGGGAAGATAAGCCTCAACTTGGCCTCTTTGAACGCGGTGGCGAAACATTGATCGATATTCAGCCTGGGCAACCGGTCAACGCCAAGACCAGCGGCAATATTATCGACATCTGTCCGGTGGGTGCCTTGACGAATCGCGTCGCCCGCTTCTCCTATCGACCGTGGGAGATTGAGCGCACCGCCAGCATCTGCACCCACTGCTCGATCGGTTGCAACGTGCGCCTGGACAGCCGGACGCACAAACTGCGCCGTATCATTGGCCGCGAAAACATGGCCGTCAACGACCAATGGATTTGTGACAAAGGTCGCTTCGCTCACGCCTGGGTAAACCACGCCGAACGGTTGACCATGCCGATGGTGCGCCGCAACGGCGAATTGATGGCAACCACCTGGAGCGATGCTCTGCAAGTCGTTGCCGAAAAGTTAAAAAGCATCAAGCAACAACACGGTGCAGACGCCATTGGCGCGCTTGGTAGCGCCAAGCTCTCGAACGAGGGCAATTATCTCTTGCAACGCTTCTTCCGCCAGTTGATCGGCACAAACAATATTGACCATCGTGATGGCGGTGATGTCGCAGCCCTAGCTACTGGTCTGCCGGCGCTGACTGATGTGATGAAACCGCAATACGGTCCTAACCCCAAGGTAGATACAATTTTCCTCTTTGGTGTTGACCCCAGCGAAGAATTGCCAATTTTGGATCTGCATTTGAAGCGCGCTGTCCGGCGCGGTAAGGCCCAGTTGATTATCGCCCACCCGCGCAAGATCGAACTGACCCGTTATAAAGGCCCCTTCCTGGGTTACAACCCTGGCACCGAGGCTACGCTGCTTAATGGTTTGACGGCAGCCGCATTGGCGGTCAAAGAGGCCAAAGAAGGCGAGCAACCGGCCACCCTTGCTGCCGAAATCGAAGAACTGCTGCGCAACTTATGCGGTGTCGATCCGGCTGAAGTTGCCCGTGCTGCGACTGCCTTGGCAAAAAGCCAAAACGCCTTGATCATCTATGGGCCGATGGTGGCGCGTGGCGAAGCAGGGCAGAACACGTTGAATGGCCTGACCAACCTGGCGTTGATCACTGGTCATTACGAACGGCTGGCCTATGTTGGTTTAGAAGCCAACAGCCAGGGCTGCCGCGATATGGGCGTGTTGCCCAACCGTCTCCCTGGCCATGCCAGCTTGGATGACAGCGCCGCCCGCCAGCGTTTAGAAACGCTGTGGGGTGGTTCATTGCCTAGCCAACCAGGCAAAACTTATAAAGCAATGCTTGATGGCGCGGGCAGCGGATTAAAAGCGCTCTTTGTAATGGGCGCCAACCCAGCTAGTGAACGGCCAGAATGGGCTGCTAATCTGGATAAACTTGACTTTCTGGTCGTGCAGGAGCTTTTCTTGACTGAAACAGCCAAACTCGCCGATGTAGTCTTGCCGGCAGTTAGTTGGGCGGAGAGCGATGGCACCTTTACCAACCTGGAACGGCGTGTGCAACGTGCGCCGAAGGCAGTGCGCGATCCCCAAAGTAAGGCCGCTCCAGACTGGATGATTCTTGATCATCTGGCCACGCGCATGGGCGTTAACTGGCCCTATGCCAATGAAAAGGGCATCACGGCTGAGATTACCAAAGCTGTACCCGTGTACGAGGGTCTGACTTGGGACGCATTGGGCGATCAAGGTTTGCAGTGGGATGCCAATGCCGTACGCCCACAGCCCGAGAGCCATGAAGCAAACCAGATCAATCTCGCTCAGAACGGCGACTATCCATTAACCCTGGTTACCGGTACGGTCTTATTTGATGGTGGCAATCTTTTCCGCCAAACTGAGCAAATGAAGCCCAGGATCTTCCCGGCGGTTGTAAGTGTCAACCCAGGTGATGCGGCCCGGTTGGGTGTGGCGGATGGTAGCCCCGTACAAGTGACCAGTGCCCACGGCGAACTGACCCTGGCGATCAAGCTTGATGCGCAAGTCAAGCCCGGCACGGTTTGGATCCCAGAGAGCCTGCCCGGTGCGCCGGTCGGCGCGCTGCTCAACGGTAGTGATGTTGAGCATGTGCGGATTGAGAAATAAGTAATAGGTAATAATTAACAAGTAATAAGTAAGTGTAGAAGTGTGGCGTGGTCCATCATTCACAATTATTTATTACTTGTTAGCCATTAATTATTAGCAAGGAAGCGCTATGGATTGGCTAAATCTAGTCATCTTCCCCGTCCTAAGGACGATCATTCTATTCTTTGTGTTGCTGACTGCCTTTGCCTATCTTACGTGGTATGAGCGGAAGTTGCTGTCGCGCTTTCAGATCCGCTACGGTCCTAACCGCGCCGGTCCTTTTGGTCTGTTATTGCCGGCCGCCGATGCCTTGAAGGCTTTCTTCAAAGAAGAGATCATCCCAGGCCATGTAGATAAGGTCGTCTATCTGTTGGGGCCTGTGCTGGCCCTTATCCCACCGCTGGTGATTTGGGCTGTCATTCCGATCACAAAGAATACGCCGGCGATTGCGGATGTCAACATTGGCTTCTTGTGGATTTTGGCCATTGCCGGCGTCGAAAGTTATGGCGTTATCTTGGCCGGGTGGAGCAGCAACAACAACTATTCGTTGTTGGGCGCGCTGCGGTCGTCGGCGCAGATGATCTCCTATGAATTGCCACTTGGCTTCTTCTTGCTCAGCGTTTTGATGTTGGCGGGAGGCTTTAGTCTGGTGCAATTGGTCGAGACACCGCGCATGTGGTGGGAGTGGCTCTGGCTCTGGCTGATGTTCCCGTTTTTCTTCATCTGCATCCTGGCCGAGTGCAATCGTAGCCCGTTTGATCTGCCAGAGACGGAGAATGAATTGGTCGCCGGTTTCCAAACCGAATACGGTGGTATGAAGTTCGCCATGTTCTTCATGGGCGAATATATCAACATGATTACCACCAGCGCAATTATGGCCACGCTCTTCTTTGGTGGCTGGAAGTTGCCCTTTGGAATCGTGGATGCGCTGCCAATCTTAGGGCCGTTTGTCTTGCTGGCCAAAGTGATTGTACTGCTCTTCATCTTTATCTGGGTACGCGCCAGCATCGGCCGTCCGCGCTATGATCAATTAATGGGCTTTGCCTGGAAATATCTGCTGCCTGGCTCCTTGGTCTATATGATGATTACGGCGTTGTTGGTGCTCTTCTTTAAGTGATTGGTAATTAGTAATTAGTAATTGCGGTGATTGGTCATTACGTAATCACAAATCACCCATTTACCCATTTCCTAACTGCTAAGGAATAAACAGATTATGGGTTTTAACAAATTTCTCCAGGGCGCGTTAGAGATTGGCAAGGCGATGGGGGTTACGCTCAAGCACCTGTCACAGAAGCCAATTACAGTAGAGTATCCGGAAAGCCCGGTGCCGCTCTATCCTCGCTTCCGGGGTAAACATGAATTACGCCGCTACGAAAATGGCATGGAGCGCTGCATTGGCTGTATGCTGTGCGAAGCCGCCTGCCCGACTGGCGCCATCTATGTTGAAGCAGCAGAAAACGATCCCGAGCAGCCGACATCACCCGGCGAGCGCTACGCGAGCATTTATGAAGTAAATTTGCTGCGTTGCGTCTTCTGTGGTGACTGTGAAGAGGCCTGTCCGGTAGAGGCGATTGTGTTGGGGCACGAGTTTGCGATGGCGAGTTACAATCGCCGCGATTTTGTTTTGACGAAAGAGCAATTGCTCAATCCGGGTGAACCCAACGTTGTGATCCGGCCTGAATAATAAGACTAGATATTGGGTATTGGGTGATTTTCTAGCGCAGCATACTACATATCTACGCTCATCTGTGCAAAGTGTGCAAACACATTGTTTTCGCAAGGGCAAAACACCGGTTTGCACACTTTGCACAGATGAGCGAATATCTAAACCCTAATATCAATGATGCGAAGAAGGTATTATTTATGACCCTATCACTCCTGTTTTTTGTCCTAATTGGGGCGATTAGCCTAGCTGCGGCGGTTGGCGTCGTTTCAAGCCGTCACCCGGTCCACAGCGCGCTCTTTTTGCTATCCCATTTCGTCACGCTAGCGGTGCTCTATGTTACGCTGGAAGCCCAATTCTTAGCCGCAATTCAGGTGATCATTTATGCCGGTGGCATTGTTATCTTGATTTTGTTTGTGATCATGTTGATTGGCAGCGAAAAGATTGAAGCCCAGGCTGAGCACCGCAGTTGGACGCCCTATGTGGGCATGGCACTGGGTATTGTACTCCTGGGTGGATTGGTAATCAGTCTGATGCAAGGCTTTACCGGCATCGATGCTAATGCCAGCTTGGTACAGGGTGGCGATCCAGTTGTTGTGGGATATGAATTGTTTACCCAATACATTCTGCCGTTTGAACTGGCCGCTGTGTTGTTATTAGTCGCCTTGTTAGGCGCCCTATTATTGGCGCGCCACCCAGCAAAGTTAAAAACGGAAAGCAAGTAAGCTGTAAACAGTGACCAGTGTGTGTTGCCATTATCTACGGTCTACCGTCTACCTGGAGGAGGAAGCGTGGTTCCAACCAGCTATTATTTAATTTTAAGCGCCATTATCTTTATGATCGGCGCGATTGGTGTGCTAACGCGGCGCAGCGCATTGATTATCTTAATGTGCGTCGAAATGATGTTGAACAGCGTTAATCTAACGTTGATTGCACTAAGCCGTCAGTGGGGTAATTTGAATGGACAAATCTTTGTCTTTATGATTATGGCCGTTGCCGCTGCC
>JBBRVA010000208.1:0-10796 GCA_038247295.1 Caldilineales bacterium
GATGAATAACCGATGAACGTAACTGAAACTCTAAATTTTAGCGGCCAAGTGGCCTTGATCACAGGTGGGTCGCGCGGCATTGGCCGGGCGATTACCTTGGCCTTTGCCCGCTTGGGCGCAACGGCGATCTTCTGTTATCAGCGCGATCACGCCGCGGCTACTGCGGTCAGCCAGGCCGCCACCGACCACGGTTGGACAGTGGAAGCCTTTTGTACAGATGTCAGCCAGCGGCCCGCCGTCGACACCTTGATCGCCGCCGTAGTAGCCAAGCATGGCCGCATCGATATTTTGGTCAACAACGCTGGTCGCTTTCCACAAACGCCCGTCTTAGCAATGAGCGACGAAGAGTGGGATAGCGTCTTGCGCACCAATCTCTACGCCGCCTTCTACTCTGCGCGCGCCGTATTGCCCGCTATGATTGCGGCGCAGGCCGGTGTAATCATCAACATAGCCTCGATTGCCGGCCAGCGCGGCTCGGCCAATCACGCCCATTATGCGGCGGCCAAAGGTGGTTTACTGGCCTTTACACGTTCGCTGGCCCGCGAAGTGATCCAGTATAATATTCGCGTCAATGCCGTCGCGCCGGGGCGCATCCAGACCGACATGCTTTTAGACCATGCCGATGAGAGTGAACTAAAGCGCTGGCAGGCCGATACGCCGATTCGCCGCCTGGGCACGCCAGAGGAAGTGGCCGCCGCAGTGCTCTTTTTGGCATCCCCGGCCAGCACCTATCTGGTCGGCGAGACATTGGCGGTGAATGGTGGGTTGTTGATGGAGTAGGGGAGAGAGGGAGTAGGGGAGAGAGGGAGTAGGGGAGATATATAGTCTAGCCACTCTTCCATTCTCCACGTAAGTAAGGGGCAAATGAACACGGTGGCACAGCACAACTCTCCCTACGTGCTCGGTATCGACGGTGGTACGGAGTCGGTCAGGGCTGGTCTGTTTGATCTGGAGGGCAATCTGGTGGCGAGCGGTTCGTGCAGCTATACCACCTATTTTTCGCGCCCCGGCTGGGCGGAGCAGGATCCAGATGAGTGGTGGACAAGCCTGGTGGTGGCGGTGCGCGCCTGTCTCCAGCGCGCGGCGGTGAACCCAGCCGAAATTATTGGCATCAGCGCTGATGCTACTACCTGCACCCTGGTGCCGATGCGGACAGATGGTACGGTGTTGCGCCGCGCACTGCTGTGGATGGATGTGCGGGCCAGTGCTCAGGCCGCGCGGATCTTTGCCACGGGCGCTGCGGCGCTGCGCTATTGCCAAGCCGGGGTCAGCGCCGAGTGGATGCCACCGAAGATGCTTTGGCTCCGCGAGCATGAGCCGGCCACCTATGCCGATACGGACCTGTTGCTCGAGTATGCCGATTGGCTTGTCTACCAATTGACCGGGCGCTTTACGCTCAATATCAACACGATTAGTCAGCGTTGGTTTTATCATCTGCCCAGTGGCGGTTGGCCAACGGACTTCTATGCAGAGATCGGGCTGGGCGGGATCGAAACGAAATTCCCCGCCGCCATCTTGAAGATTGGTGAAGTAGCCGGTTTGCTTTCACCAGCGGCGGCCAAACAATTGGGATTGTCCGCTGGTATTCCGGTTGCGACTAACGGGGGCGATGCATTTATCGGCTTGCTCGGTTTGGGCGTTACAACACCTGGCGACATGGGCATGATCACCGGTTCCTCTAATGTACTTTCGGCGCTTTCGGCACAGGCACTGCATTTGCCCGGCGTCTTTGGCAGCTTCCCAGACGCGCTGATTCCCGGCCTGCATCTGCTCGAAGGCGGGCAGGTCTCAGCCGGTTCGATTCTTAATTGGTTTAAACGCAACTTTGGCCAGGGGTTGGAGGCCGAAGCCGCTGCCAACCAGATCTCAGTCTATCAATTGCTCGACCGCGAAGCAGCGCAGATACCGGTTGGTTCCGAAGGGCTGATCGTGCTCGATTACTTCCAAGGCAACCGCACCCCGCACACAGATTCGGCGGCGCGCGGCACCATTTGGGGGCTTTCGCTGCAATCAAGCCGAGCGCATGTTTTTCGCGCCTTGATGGAGGGCGTGGCCTATGGCATGCGCGACATTGTCGAGACCTTTGCCCGCCACCAGTTTAAGGTTGCGCGTATTATCGCCAGCGGTGGGGCCACACGCAGCCCGCTTTTTATGCAGATTTATGCGGATGTGTTGGGCATGCCCATCTATACCACCCGTTGCCCGGAAGCAACGATGTTGGGATCAGCAGTGGTGGCGGCCACTGGCGCCGGCGTCTATCCCAATTTAGTCGCCGCGGCTAATGCGATGGTCGAGATTGCCGGTGAATATCAACCGAATGCAGCACGCCACGCCGAGTATGATTTTTATATGCGCCAATATCAGGCGACCTATCAGCAATTGAAGGGGTTAATGAGCGATATGAATCATAAGATCGCTGTGTAAACCGTTGCCATAGGAAGCCAGGTAGTTAGGTAGATAGGTAGATAGGTGACATCAACCTGTTTCCCTGTCTACCTGTTTCCCTGTTTCCTTGTCTACCTGTCTACCCCATATCCTTACCCCAGACAATCTATAATTCTGGCTATGCCAGGCTGGAGAATAACCCGATGTTGCTTGAAGATATTGCCTTTAATATGAATCGTCTAACGATGACTGATTTTCCAATTTATACCTTGCCCACCGGCTATCAATTTCGCGCCTACCGGCCAGGCGATGATCGCATCTGGACCGAGATTCAAGTGGCCAGCGAGCCGTTTATCAAATTCGATGACACCATGTTCGAACGCCAGTTTGGCCCTCAACTGGACGCACTGCCCGACCGCATGTATTTTGTCGAAACTGACGCAGGGCGCGCCATTGCCTCGATCACGGCGTGGTGGGATGCCAATTGGCGCGACACAGGGGATTGGGGCCGCATTCATTGGGTGGTTGTCCATCCCGACGATCAACGGCGCGGCCTAACCAAGCCGATGATGACCCATGCCATGCGCCGGCTGGCCCAAAGCCATCAGCGCGCGACCTTGGGCACCTCATCCGGGCGACCTTGGGCGGTCAAAGTTTATCTAGATTTTGGCTTTATGCCCGATCCGGCTGAGTTGTCTGATCCAAAAATCTACCAAGCCTGGCAAGATGTGCAAACTATAATTCAACATCCAGTTCTGCAAGACATGTTGAGTGCATCCGTTCCACCGCCTGTAGCATAAGACAAAACTGTAAGGGGTTGTAAGGATAAAGCAACGATTCGCCTATTGACAGCATTGCCGCAGAGTGCTATGCTTCGCCGTAAAGCGTAAGTAGATCTTAGTTTACGTAATCTTATTTCTGTAGTATACTAGCTTAGTTGAGCTGCTCCTTTAAAAAAGGTCACATCTAAGCAGCCATAATGATTAGCTCTTTATTTATGTCCAGGCTTTTACAGCCTCTTTTGCAAGTAGCATGATGGAAAGTGGGGTCTATCCACCCCCGATGCCAAAACAACCGATGAATCACACGAAAAATCTTACCCAAGGGTCTGAAAGTCAGCCCGATAACGATGATAGTAGCGTGCCCATACCGGCTTTGCAAAGCGCCAGTGCTTATTTCACCCTGGTGCCACCTGCAAGCAAGGCAATGGGCGTAGTTGCTGCTAACAAACAAGGTGGCAGAGGTCACCTTTATAACTACCTACACAGAGCAGCTTTGTGGAGCCCAAGCCAGGCGATGCAGTTTGCGCAAATTGGTCAGGTGACGACAAAGAACATGGCTGGTAGGGTCTGGAATTATTACGGTAAGGCTTCTACTTGTAATGCGGTAAGCAGCACTTTGTTTACCTATCCGTTATTACAGTTTGGAGAACGTACTCGGTAAAGTTCGGCCCTACCCGAGCGCGTTCTTCGTTTCTCTCTTTTCACCTATTTGCGTCAGCCACATGCCCCGGCTGGCGTTTTTTATTTCCGTAAACCGCCAAATTCCACACACCTCTCTGGATCAATCGTCATTTCGCGCCACGCATAACAAGCGGCAAAGATGCCTGCTGATAGGCAGCGGCGTGTTAAATGCTTTGCCAATCTTATTTTACAGGTAACGGAGGTGTATTAATGGTTGATCCAATCAACATTACTGATGCGCGCGATCAAGTACTCGCCCTGCTGCAGACAGAAAAGTATGACGATGCCGCTACTTTTCTACGCAGCTTGCATCCGGCGGATATTGCCGAAATTATTACTACGCTGGACAAGACAGAACAGGCGGCCATGGTCGAACGGCTGGATGTGCCTGAATTGGCCGAGGTCTTCGCGCAGTTGTATGAAGAAGACATGGCTGAAATTGCCCAACATTTGGACACCGAAGCGTTGGCCGACGTGCTCGATGAAATGGAACCGGATGCCGCCGCCGATGTATTGGGCGAGTTGGAGCCGCGAGAAGCAGCCGAAGTGCTCGAGCAGATGGACGAAGCTGCGCCGGTGGCCGCCTTGATGAGTTACCCAGACGATACGGCCGGCGGGATTATGAACCTGCCACCACCTTCATTGCGCCGCTATATGACCGTGGCCGAGGCGGTTGTTTTTCTAAAACAACATTACCATGATGCTTCAGAAATTTTTTATCTCTATGTGCTGGACCGTTACGCGCGCTTGATTGGTGTTGTCAATCTGCGCGCCATGATTTTGGCCGAGCCACACCAGACGATCGAAGAGATTATGAGCCGCGAAGTCATTTCTGTGCGCGTGGATGTCGACCAAGAAGAGGTGGCCCAGGTGCTATCCCGTTATGACTTGCTGGCGGTGCCAGTAGTCGATGCGGATGAGAAGTTGGTTGGGATTGTTACCGTTGATGACGTTGTCGATGTTTTGGAAGAAGAGGCTACCGAAGATATTTATCGCCTGGCGCAAGTGAGCGGTAATTCTGAAATTTTTAGCCCTATTTTGCGCTCGATTCGCAATCGTCAACCCTGGTTGATGGTAAATTTGGCAACCGCCTTTCTGGCTTCTAGCGTCGTCTCCATGTTTGATAGCACGCTGGCGCAAGCGGCCTGGCTGGCGGCCTTCATGCCAATTGTTGCTGGCCAAGGCGGTAATGCTGGCACGCAGACGCTAACCATTGTCGTACGTTCGCTGGCACTAGGTGAAATTGATGGCCGCGATGCTTGGGCTGCGCTGTGGCATGAATTACAAATCGGGATTGCCAACGGCATAACGATTGGTCTTTTAGTCGGTATTGTTTCCTGGCTTTGGCGGGGCAACCCAACCCTCGGGCTGGTGATTGGCCTGGCGATGATGGGCAACATGTTGGTCGCCGCTTTGGCCGGCGTCATTGTACCAATGCTGCTCAAATGGTTCCGCGTCGACCCGGCCTTGGCTTCGGCAGTCTTTGTCACCACCTTTACCGATTGTCTGGGCTTTACGCTCTTTTTGGGGCTGGCCACCTATTTTCTCGCCTGGCTACTTTAAACAAATTGCAAGGTTCGGCTGCTTGACAACTAAAACAAACTATGGCATACTGCTGTCAGCTAGGCAATTAGAGGCTTAAAAGTATAACAAGCCGAAACACCGTACCGTAATTAAAACAATTCAGTGGGTCAGCAGTTATACTCACCGGTGGACAGCCCAGCCTGACACAGCTATCCTGAAAAAAAATGGAGGTGATGCAAATGGATTATAGTATCAGTACACGGCCGGTAGCATCACCTCGGGGGCTTGCCCTCTAGCCTAGGTGCTACCGGACAACACAGAAAAACCCTTGCCGCAAGGCAGGGGTTTTTCTATTGGTGGGCAAAAACTATAGACGCTATTCAGTAAACTTAACGCCCATGGACAGCAAAAATCCACCACAGCACCACTGGTAAAGCAGCACAAACTGCACCGAAGACGATCCAGTCACCCTTCTCGCCCAGTTGTTCGAGCAAACCCGACGACTTATGCAGGTGATCGTCCGCCGCACTTACATGACCAGGCAGACCACCGCTCAGCGGTTTATCTGCTTCCAGACCGGTCAGAATCAGAAAGATCCAGCCGGCGATGATCACCAGCCAAAATCCGTCACGGACAATTGTCGCCACGACTGAAATTTCCAAACTATCCTCCTGCTGATACGGGTGACGCCACTGGCGTTTTAGCAGTAACTTTGCGGAATTGCTCGATATGAATGGGGGCGATGGTGGTCACGACACCTTCGATATCATCCAGGGCTAATTGTTCGATCAAGTGGGCATTTTGATGCAATAGCTGCGACATCGCATGGCCGGTGCGCAGTTGACCTAAGACGACTTGAACAAAACCATCCGGATTATGCTTGAGTCGTTTCTCGATATAGGTGCGTAGAGGCCGGGTTAAGCTACGATAGGGCGAAGAGATAACGACTAACTCGCCAATCCCGACACGCGTCTGCCACTTACGTTTGATCTCAGGCACGCGCTCCGGATGTACAGCAATATGCAAAGGCGTCCACGGCACGCCCAACGAATTAGCAAATTCAACGAGTAGTAATAGACATTATCGGGAATAAGGATCAAGCACAAAAGTCGAGCAAGTTGATGGTAGCGGGCGGATGGCGAAAAGCAATTCTGAGCTTATGTAAAGCACAAGCGATTTCAATCACCCGATCGGAAAAACCAGTGCTCGTATTACGCAAAATATCTTTGACAATGCGACAGCGTTTGACCCCTGAAATGGTGTGTTCGACCTGGATGCGAATCGCCGAGAAAATGCGATTGAAAAATCGCTCATCAAAGGTCAATTCGCGCCCTTTTGGCTTTTTTTTGGTTAGAAAGCCAACACAAGGGGTGGTTCATAGCCTTGGAAGCCGGTATCCTTAGCGACCGTTGCCGCGTTTGGATAAGTGATTTGGGCTTTGTCTGCCAGTTTTTTATCATGGATTTTGCCGACTTCGGTGGCACTGCGATAGAGGACCTCGCCGGTTTGTTCATCGACAATTAGCACGTTCTTGTCGGTGTGTGCTTTCTTTTTGCCACGGTAGTGTTCGCCTTGTAACTCGCCATCTTGGGGCCGTTGGCGACGGCGTTCTGTGCCATCGAGCACCAAAGCGGCGGCGCACGCTTGGAACACGGCAGTGGTGACGACAGCAGGACTGGCGGGTCTTACGTGCTTGGAACAGCCCTCATCGTCGGTGGTTTGAGTTATTTCCCTGCACTAGCGATGGGTCCGCTTGTCGAGCAGCTTATGCTTGCGCAATGAAGGGCAGCCGTTGGGGTGGGAAAAGATACCGGTGCGATGGCGAATAAAAATAACTGCGCACGGGATAAAAGCTTTTATTCCATGCGCAGTTTCTCACTCAGTAGGGAGACAATGGTGATTACTGCCGAATGATCGGCAGCAGCACCCGATACACCGTTACGGGGTCGGGAAGCGTGGCCGTTAGCTCATACGTAGCATATGTATTACCACTACTATCGAGCACCAAAACCTCAAATGTAATGGCTTCTGTATTGACAGGCACTTGAGCGACCAGTACATCTAAGACAACTTTGGCTGTCCATACGGCGTTTACCGATGCCGCAGCGACCTCTCCGCTAGAGGACGGAATGTCACCCCATACATTTGTACACACGAATCCAGCCGTAGTGCCGCTAGGACAGGCCCAATTGGGCGTACTTTCTTGCAAATTGAAATTGGTATAGGACGGCACTTCGACATTCAGTTTGGCACCAGATATAACCTTACCGGTATTATTCGTAAAGCTCACCTCATAGATAATCTGTTCTCCGTCAGAATCAAACGTAACGTTCGTTAGCGGTGGCGTAGGCGTGGCGGTGACAGTGGGCGTCGGCGTTACGGTTGCGGTAATTGTCGGCGACGGTGTCGCCGTGGGTACGGTGGGCACTGTTGCCGCCGAATTTCCCTGTTCTTGCAACCCAGTAACATCTGCAAGCGTTGGCAACATGACAGGGATTGGCGTACCTAATTGCGCCAAGGCATTGCTCGGTTCATCAGGCGGAGCATCAGCGGCATAAACAATCGTGGGCAGCAACAGCAACAACGTGAGCAAACATAAGGCCGAGATTAATTTGCCGACAATTAATTTACCGGCAACCACTTGCGCAGGGGGCGTTCGATCATTTGTGTGCATTTTTGATCAATCCTTCACTAGCGAATTATCCATCTGGAAGATAACGGATCATACAGCTATCACAACTCATGGGTATTTGATCGCGTTTGAAGAAATTCCCCTTATTATTGCTCAAGCTCATTACAAGCTAGTTTACAGGAACTGCCAGGCAAAACAATAGTACTAGAGTAATGAATCAGCTTGCCATGCTGGCAAGCTGATTCATGAGAAATGAGGATTGAATGAGGATTGCAGCGGCGGATTGACTGACAAAAGAGTAAAAAATCACGTAAAAAAATGACCGTCGAGGTTATAGAATCAACATCGCGTCGCCAAAGCTGAAAAACCGGTAATTTTCCTGTTTTGCTTCCGCATAGGCCGCTAAGAGCAAACGTCGCCCGGCGTCTGGATCGTTTGGGTGGACCTGATTCACAAAGGCACTGACGAGCATAAGCAGGCTAGAGCGCGGCAAGTGAAAGTTGGTAATGAGCATATCTACGGCGCGGAAACGATAGCCAGGACGGATAAAGAGGCTGACATTGCCGGCAAACGCACTGACCCGTTGCCACGGACAAGCAGTTGCAGCGTAGGGATCAATCCCTTGTGCGCCCGTGGCGGCCCATTCCAGGGTGCGCGTGGCCGTGGTGCCAATGGCGACAATCCGCCCCCCTTGCAAAGTCACTTCATTGATCTGGCGCGCAGCAACAGCTGTCACTGCGGCCCACTCGGTGTGGATTTGGTGATCTTCGATCCGCTCGACGGCCACTGGGCGGAAGGTGTCCAAGCCCACATGCAGGGTGACAGTGTCGAAGCGAATGCCTTTTTGGCGCAAATTGACCAATAATTCGGGTGTGAAATGTAAACCAGCCGTCGGTGCTGCTACGCTACCTTCCGGTTGGCTGTAGACAGTCTGATAGCGCTCGGGGTCGCCGCTATATTCGGTAATATACGGCGGCAACGGAACTTGACCGAGTTGGTCCAGGTAGGGATTGATCGCGGTGGAGAAGTGAACGGTGCGTGTGCCAGACACGTGGACAGCCTGGACCGTGGCTTCGATCGAGGATGGGGGAAGGGGGAGATTGGTAATTGGGTGATTGGTAATTGGTAATTGGGGAGATGGTTGTTCCAGAAAAATTTTTGCACCCACGCCCAGCTTGCGGCCGCGTAGTAGACATTCCCACGTTTCCCCGGCATCATCCAGCTGACGCAACAGAAAAATTTCGACCAAACCGCCGGTGGCTTTACGCCCGTGTAGGCGCGCCGGGATCACTCGGCTATTATTGCCGATCAGCAAGTCACCCGTGCGCAGATAATCGCCGATGTCGCGAAAATGGCAATGCTCGATGCGGCCATCGGCGCGGTGCAGCACCATCAACCGGCTGCTATCACGCGGTTCGGCTGGCTGTTGGGCAATAAAGGCAGGCGGCAGATCGTAATCGAATAGTTCAGTTTGCATAGGGTTACGTGTGAATAACAATGTACAACGATTTTTTAAATCGTTGTACATGGTTTAAGGCCAGGTCTGATCCAATTTATCCGCATAAAAGCGCAGCGCGCGTTCGTAGCGTTGAATCGCCGGATCGCCGGTGGTATCCAAAAGTGTCTGCAAGAGCAGTTCCATCGCCGTACGATGCTCGCCTGTATTGTAAAGCGCGAGTGAGAGAAAAACGGCAAACTCCTGCGCAGCGGGAAATTGTTCCAGACCCCGGCGCAGGGTCGCCACAGATTTGGCGTATTCGCCAAGGGTGCGATAAGTGCTGCCCAGGCCCAGTAATGCACGGCGCAACGCTTTGGGTGGCAAACCATTGGCAATTGCTTGTTCGTAAAGTGGAGCCGCCGCCCGCTCTTCGCCCAGCGCATCGTGCAACCAGGCATACTGATATAAGATCTGCGCATCGGTTGGGTTCACACGCAGCAGTTCCTCAAATAACAGGCGCGCTTCTGCATAAGCGCCGGCCGCCCTGTGGCGAATGGCAGTGGTTAGCTTCTGACGGACCCGGCAGGCATCGATAAAACTGTCCCACAGTTGGCGGTGGCCATCCTCGAGTTCGAAGACCCGTTCTGGATGCCATTGGACGCCGGTTACCCAACGGTGAGTGGCGCTTTCATAGGCTTCGATCAACCACGGATCGGGCTCGGCAAATGCGACGGGTTGAAAGATCGACGCCAGGGTCGCCTGGTCCAGCCCTTGATGATGGAAGGTGTTAACCGGTAACGCCGCTTTACCCACCACGCCATGCAGCCGGCTCTGCGGGACAATTGTCACCGCATGAAAGGCGGTGCTTTCTTTGGGCGAACGATGGCCCAAAAAATGTTGCACCATACCGCCGCCTGCGGCCACATTCAAAACCTGGCAGCCACGACAGATGCCCAAAATCGGCAAATCATCAATCAACGCCTGCTGACCCAGCCCGATTTCCAGTTCATCCCGCTGGCGGTCGATATTGTCTGGCTCGGCGCCGGCCAACGGTTGACCAAAATATTGCGGGTCTACATCGCCACCGCCCGAAAAGACAATACCATCCAAATGATCGAGCACGGTGGTGGGCAGACGCCCGTCTGCGTCGGGATAGAAGGTTGTGCCATCCGCCAGGGTTGCGGGTGCGTCCGGCGCAAGCATGACCACGGTTGCGCCATATTCGGCCAGGATATTGAGATAATGACGGCTATTTTTACTGATCCAGTCCGGATTACCATGGCGCGTGGTAAGCCCGATTGTCAGTGGTGTCGATCTTAGCTGCCGATCCATCGATCATTCCTTTGTCGAATCA
>JBBRVA010000209.1:0-10775 GCA_038247295.1 Caldilineales bacterium
GGTGTAAAGCGATGGTTGAGGTTGATGCCATAGCAGACGCCTTTGGCCTGCGCCTTGGCGACCATCTCTTCGCCCTCTTCCACTTCGTTGGAAATCGGTTTTTCCCCTAGCACGTGGCAACCAAATTCGAGCGCCTGGATCGTCGGCAGATAATGTTCGCTGCCGTACTCTTTGCCGCCCGTAGTCACGCTACAAATATCGGGCTGCAACGTCTCCAACATCTGTTGGACGTCGTAAAAGGCGCGTGTGCCAAACTTGGTCGCGCCGGCATCGGCGCGCGCCTTGTCCCAATCACAGACACCCACCAACTCGGCTAGCGGGTCTTCTTTGTACATCGTGGCATGGATATTGCCAATCGGCCCCATGCCGATTACACAGACTCTTAACATAGCAACGGTTGCTCCCTTGAATCCTTTGTCGTGCGATTAATCATGCAAGTATAAAGCGTAGATAGATTCGCCGCAAATCTGACATTTTTACTGCCACAGCCAGTCGATATTCGGTTGGGTAGGCGTAGCTGTGGCGACAAAGTCTGGCACAATGTCCACTTCTGTCCGGAGCAGATCGGCCAGATACTGCTTTAGTGTAAAGTAGTGGGCGAGATCAGGCGCCTGTGTAAAGTGGACAATCGCACGCAAGCGCGGTATTCGCCCATCTGGCTGTTCTGACGAGGCTATCAACCCCAGGGCCGCGATGGCAAAACGATCATGTAGCTCTTGCTGGCAACCGCGCAGCGCGTGCCGTACAGGATCGAGCGCTGTAGCATTACTGACCGGTAACGATGTGGGCGCGGCGCTCAAGGGTTTGGCTGGCAGTGCGACAGGCATATAATGGGCGCTGCGGCCTTTGCCATGGACGGCTAGATAACCCTTCTCGACCAGTCGTGTCAACCGGCGCGTGGCTGTCGCGCGACTGATGCTAGTGGCGCTCATCAAGCGTTTGGGTGTAAGCGACTGTTCGCGCCGCGCCAACGCCAACACGAACTCTTCGTCGGCATCCAGGTGACCCGCGTAGGATGTGGCAGCCAGTGGATCGCTTGGGTCTGGTTCGCGCTGTGCGGCGATCGAAGGAATCTGGATTAGCTGTGCCAGCTCCAGAAAATCGGCTTCCTGATCGTCAAAGTTATGTTGTTGGCAGATTTGGTAGCCAGCTTGCCAATGCTTGACTGCTGCATCGGTTTGGTGGGCTGCGGCCAATGCCTCGGCTAAATTGTAGTGGGCTTTGAGTTCGATCAGGGGGAGACCAATAGCTTGGCAGATGGCCAAAGATTGTTGATAAGCTGTAATGGCGGCTTTATTGTTCTGGCTCAGAAAATAAGCTGCCCCAATGTTCAGTAATGCCATCGCGGTTAACTCTTGATTGCCAATCTTCTGATAGGTGGTCATGGCCTCCTTATAGGCGGCAATCGCGTGGCCATATTCATTCATCGTTCGATAGAGCAAGCCCAGGTTGCCGTGCGATTTGGCGATGCGCAACAAATCACCCTCTTCCTCGCGTAGGGCCAGGGCGCGTTCGGCATAGGTAAGAGCACGCCCATGATTACCCGCCTCACGGTTGAGGCTAGCCATAACATCATATATATCTGCCTGTAAAATTTTCCTTTCTGCAGGTGTAGATTGCAGCGCTTGCTGTAAATCATGTTCTGCTTTTCCCCACTCTTGGCGATAAAAGTAGAGCCAACCACGGTCTTTGAGCAATTCTGCTAATTCTGGATCGGCGGGCTGAAAGCGCTCGACAGCCTGTTGATAATAACGCAGTGCGTGCAGTTGATTACGGCTTTCGTAGAGTTTGCCCATGCGGCGATAAACACGCGCCTGTTTACCCGGTTCTTCGGTGGCTTGCAAGGCTTGTCGGCACGCGGCCAATGCCTCTTCCTGTTGACCGCTGCGTTGAAACAGATCACTGAGCAGTAATTGCACCACGTACCATTGATCTACTTCCAGCCGTTTTGCTTCAATTTGCTGTAATAGCTCAATCAGCGCTTTGACCTGGAGTTCATGAATCAGATCATCTACGGCGGGTAACAAAACGCGCACAGCCCTGGCGTCTTGCTGGGCACGCTGCCAATGACGCGCAGCTAGTAAAGGCTCATACTCTGTTTCGTAGTGAGTGGCAATCAAGCGGTGGCGACGTTGGTAATCTGTTTTAGGTTGGCGTTCATAAACATAGGCGCGCAGCACGGGTGATAGCCAAAGACTGGCGCCTTCGTCACCAGTGAGTAGAAAGCGCTGGGTAATCAATAGATCTAGGGCTAGCATGGGCTTGTCGATCGATTCTTGCGCTGCCATCTCTGTCAAAAGGCTGCGCGAAAAGATATCGTCAAAAGTGGCCGCAATACCCAATAAGCCTGCCGCTGTGCTTTGTTTTTCCAACGGCAGCAGCGCCTCTTGCAGCGCCAGGCGTTGCAGTTCATGATTGGCCTGGCCATCGATCAACTGTTGGCGCATACGATCAGCCACCGCACGAATGGCGCGGTTGCGTTCATCAAAAAAGGCGTCGGTGCTGCTAATGCCCGTCAAGGCGAGCAGTGATTCGGTAAAGCGCCCACCGCCGACAAAGTCATCGGGATGGAGCGGCTCCAGGTAACGATGGCGCAGAATGTTGTAGCGCCACCAGCGTGGGTCATGCCAGGTAGGGTCATCGAGGGGACGATATGTACCCAATTGGTAAGCGGGTGGGGTCGGCGCAAGCCCGTCTACGGCCCATTGCAGCACAAGGCGCAAACCGTGCCCGCGCTCCTCGGCGGTGGGCGAGGCTTCGTCCTTGACCAGGGTTGGTGTCACAAGTGGCGAGTTGGCCAGGGCAGAACGCGACAAAGCCAACGTGCTATGATAATTGCGCAAAGCATCGTTGACCAATTGCGTAAACGATAACTCGGACAGGATGCCCAGCATTGGGCCGCTGGGGACACTTGTGGAAATTGACATCGCTTGGTGGTCGTTCCCATTACCCATACATACTCGTCTTGAAAGATGAGGCAATTTGACGCGATAAACCAGCATGCTTTGCCAGCAACCTGAACACAATCAGAGTATACTACGATCCATCACTGCAATCCGCCAGAAGATCTTTACGAAGGGAGAAGACGCGCTCATGATCCGCGATAAAATTAGGACGAAAGCCTATGCCCCGTTCCTCTGGATGACGAGTACAATCATGGCCAGCCTATTGATTGTACTCGCGCTTCTGTTTCTGTTCAAGTTTGGTGCGTCAGCCGCCACCACTGATCCCGGCTCTATGCTGCGGCCGGCTGCGGTTCCAGCGGCCACCATTCCACTGTTAGATTGTGCCAGCGCTGCGACAGTGCCGGCGCTAGAATGTCAAGCGCTGGCCGATCTCTACACGGCAACTGATGGCGCGCAATGGGTTAGCCAGACGAATTGGTTGACCTTTGGCAGTAACGCCGCGCCGTGTGATTGGTATGGGGTGGCATGCAGCAACGGGCACATCACCGAACTGGTGTTGGCCCGCAATCAACTGAGTGGCACGCTGCCCCTCACACTGGGCGATCTCAGCGGGTTGACGCGCTTGCGCCTGGAAGCGAATGGCTTGACCGGCCGCATTCCACCAACCATTTGTAAACTAGCGCCCGTTTTAACCGATGCCAACTTGGCCTACAATGGTTTTTTTACCCGGCGCACCAGCGTCGAGCGCTGTTTGCAAACGATCGATGCTGATTGGTTGGCAACACAAACGACGTTAGTGACGGATCTGCGCCTGACGGAGTTTTATACCAATGCCTTGCGCCTGGCGTGGACACCGATTGCCTACACCGACGACGGCGGTTATTATGAGATTTCACTTGCCACCAATATCAATGGTCCTTATGTTGTCCACGGGCAGACGACGGATAAGCTTGCTGCTACTTATCTGGTCGATCAGCTCGCGCCAGGTCGCACCTATTATCTGAGTTTGCGCGCCTATACGCCCCCACATGGCAACCAGCCAAGTGAACTGCGCAGCGCTCCTCTGCTGCGCGTGGGCGTAACCAAAGCTAACGCCGGTCGTGCGTTGGTGGTTGCCTACTTCCCGGCCGATAACAATTTGGCCTCTGAGATTGGTTATGTCGTCGAGCGCTTTCGGCGTGGCACGGCGTTGAACCCCAACGTGAAAGTCGTACTGTTGGTTGATGGTCGCCAAGATGGTGATACGCGCTTATTAGAGATGGCTGGCGGCCAAATAACAACGACGACGGCCGTTGAACAGGCGTGGGGTGTATCGGAATTGGATACCGGCGATCCGGCTGTGCTGACCTGGTTTCTACAATA
Source organism: Caldilineales bacterium (assembly GCA_038247295.1). Classification (GTDB taxonomy): domain Bacteria; phylum Chloroflexota; class Anaerolineae; order Caldilineales; family Caldilineaceae; genus JAPLGZ01. The sequence goes on from JBBRVA010000209.1 coordinate 4,269, forward strand.
TGCGCGCACCAATTACCCGGCTGCCCGAACCATTGTGACCCTGATGGGGCATGGTGTGGCGCTTGCCCCAGAAATTGCCTGGCCACCTTCAAACGTAGTTGCTGCGCAGTCGCGTCCCACGGGCGATATTCCTCCTCTGCCCAAAGAACACGACTTTAGTCCGTCCGACGTTACCAACCGCGGCTACATGAGTACGGTCGATGTGGGGCAGGCGCTGATGGCGGCCACCAACAACGGCGCTGATCCTTTCGATGTGGTTTACTTTGATCAATGTTTTCAAGGCAGCCTAGATGCCCTCTACGAAGTCCACAAGACGGCTCGGGTCTTCGTCGCATCACCCAATTATGCCTGGCTGACGGCCGCCTACGACAAATATATTTCGCAGATTGTACCCACGGCAACACCAGCAGAATTGGCACAATCGATTATCAATCTCTACCAATTTACGTTAGATCAACGGCATCCGAACTCGATCTTTTGGGTGCGGGGCAACGACATCCCGGCGATTGCTGATGCGGTCAGCACATTAGGCGATGTGTTGCTGGCCGCGACAAATGCGGGCGAAACAAGCAAGATTATCAGCGCGGTCCAACAAAGCAAATATGTCGACACCACCCAGTGCGGACGCCAGAATTTCCAACTTGGCCCGCCAGACGAATTAATCGGTGTCGAGACCTTTGCTCAGAACCTTCAGCAAAGCTTTGCGATCAACGATGCGTATGGCGTCTACGCGGCTGTCGACCAGTTGCGGATTGCGATGGCCGGCATCGAAAAGCGGACACTCACCGGCCATCCTTACATTGCGCCGCAGGAATTGTGGGATTACCGTGACACGCTCACCTTGTTAGCACCGCTGCCGCGCAACTCACCCTCAACCGTCGCCTGGCGGGCCAGCATTCATCGACCCGACGCGCCTTTCACGGCCACATGGACAATTGATCCAACGCAGACCGTCACGGTTACCAGTAGCTTGGCCTATGTGCGTGAGGGCCGCTGGGATGAATTTTTGGCCACTTGGTATCAGAATCTGACGCCCACCGTCGGCCAGTGGTGTCACTATCGGCCAGCCCAGCAAATTATCGTAGCCGAGCCCACCGCAATCACATTGACCGTTGCCCTGAGCGGAACCAATGCGGCTGCGTTGCAGTGGAATCCTGTCGATGACGAGACGGCGACCTCTTATTGGCTCTATGCGCAAGATCCGTACGACATTGGTCTGGCCGTACGGGCTGTGACGCCGATTACGCAGACAACCCTCGCGATCACCGATCTGCCGGTTGGCATCAGCCGTTTTAGTCTGCTGGCGCGCAACGATGAGACGCTCTTTGTTGCCCAGTCGAATGAAGTGTTGATTGACATTGTGGCCGAAACGCCAGACCCGCTGCATATCTACTTGCCCTGGATTGAGAACTGACCAGGCTTACGCACGCAAAGCCGCGGTTCGACTGAGCTCGCCGAACCACGGCTTTGCGTGCGATTTCTCTCCCCACCTTCAACCCATGCCCCAATACGCGCAAATGTCGCTAGCGCAGCTCATCGACCAAGGCCGGCAACCCCACAGCTATGAAGCCGCGCAACGTGAGCTCTTGCGCCGCGCCTTTTTGGCCGGCAATGGTGCGGCATGGGATGCCGTTGTTCCGCTCTTATGGCCGCGCCTGCTCCAGATGGCGTACGCCACTAGCGCTGATCTAACGCCAGCCCGCGCCGAGCAAATCGCCTATCTGGCCTTGCTGCGCTTCCAACGTCTGCTGACCACGAGCCTCTCCTCTGCCCAACCTTTTCCCACCTATCTTACCTTGATCCGCTGGTTACAACAATGCACGGGCGAATAAATTCGCCGTGATGCAATTTTGAGGCAATTAAGCCCCGTTTTTGCCAGTAATCGGCTCATCGATCACTTACACTGGATCCAGACGAGCTCGCTAAACCGAAACACCCTTTCTACCCGATCGTATAGTTCAATCATCTAAAAAGGAGATACATTATGTTACGCCGTATCCGTTACTGGATGCAATGGGGGATCGCTGCTCTCATTGCCACCGTCACTCTGTTCGCTGCATTGTTGCCAGTTTTACCCGCGCAGGCCGCCCCCTTCGGCGAGCCAACCGCTACCACCGTCGAATTGTTCGCCACCCAGGATGCCCGTATCCAGGCTGGTAGCCCAGACAATGGCTTTGGCAGTGGCTTTATCTGGGTTGGTACACCGAATGGTCACCTGGCCTTCGTCCAGTTTGATCTGATGGCGCTGCCGGTTAACGCCACGATCAACAGTGCCGAATTGCAGCTCAACTTTACCGGCACTTACACCCCGACCGCTAATGTTGAATTGGGACGCAATGAAAGCGCCTGGGATGAAAACACCGTGACCTGGAACACGAAACCGACCAGTACTTTTGGTGGTCCGATTCAGCCCGTCGGCGCCACCGCGGGCGTGATTAGTTGGAATGTAACGCCCCTCGTTGCCCAATGGCAAGCCAATCCTGCCGCCAATTATGGCTTTGCGCTGCGCGGCGATGGCCCGCTGAAGAGCTTCTTTTCGACAGAGACCGATGTCAACAAGGTGCCTAAACTAGTCATTACCTATACAGTTCCGCCCGATGAAGGACCACGCCCCGATCTGGGCGATGCGCCAGACAGCAGTAATCACCACGGCCAGAATAATACGGCCTATGCGATTGGCGGCGTCTTGGGCCAGTTCCCCACAGTGCGTGATGTGCCAGCCGGCCAAGCGGCGGGTCCGCGCCATGACAACCAGAGCATGGAAGGCTGGTTGGGTAACTTCCTCTCCCGCGAAGCAGAGGCTGATTTGGGCCCCGATCAGGATGGTCCGAACAACATTCTCCGTAACGCCGCTGGTGTAATCGGTGATGTGGCCGACAATGATCGCGGTGACGACGGCTGGCGCAATCGCACGATCAAGTTCTTCGACTGTCAACGCCAGACCCTCGACGTGCGGATCAGCAAAGCACCCACTGCTACGCGCAACACGATGTATCTCAACGTCTGGTTCGATGGCAACCGCGATGGCGACTGGGCCGATCTGGGCCAATGCGCGCCAAGCGAAGCCGAACCGGCGCAGGCCAGCTATGAATGGATCGTGCAGAACTACATCATCGACATGACGGCGATTCCTGCTGGCGGCGCGCTCGACTTTGCCATCAATACCGAGAAGGTCTTCAATAACACACCGGCCATGCCCCACTGGATGCGTTTTACCCTGAGCGAAGAGCCTGCCGTGCAGCCCGGTGGCGGTCAACTGCCCGATGGGCGTGGCCCGCACCCAACCGGCGCCCTGGGCTCCTACAAGTTTGGTGAGACGGAAGATATCTTTCAGAAGCCTGCACCCGCCGGCGAAGATGGCACGCTCGAATTGGTAAAGCGCGTTATCACCGATGGCGAACCGGTCGAGTGGATCGATTACGTCACCTATCAGATTCTACTGCGTCACAATGGTGGCACTCAGCCGATCCAAGCAAAGATCCGAGATCTGCTGCCCTACCCCCTTATTGTCTACCCCACGATTGATGCCAGCGGTATCGCGTATGTTGTCGTCGAGAGTGCAACCGGTGGGGCGGCCCCTTTGCAGGCCCAACTCGATGTTATCCCGTCCGACGGGGTTACGCCGCCGCAACAGGTGGTGAAGTGGCAGGGCACGCTGGCGCCGAATGCTGAAGTCAAGCTGACCTTCCAGGTGCGTGTGATTGCACTTTGTGCGCCCAATCAGCAGACGCTAGATTTTACCAATACGGCCCAGGCCCGCCCGGCGGTTGGCGATCCTATTTCTGCGGCTGACACCTTTACCGCCAAATGTGTTGGCTATGATGAGAACAATATCGACTTCGAAGCAGATCCGATCCTGACCGAGATTGACCTGGATGACTTGCACTACCCGTGGCACGGCACCATTCATAATCTACACCCTGTCTCTGTCACGCTGGGTATCTATCAACAGCCGATCACGGCTACGGTTGCGGCCAGTGCAGTGACCCAGCGTGAACTGCTCGATCAAATCACGCTTGGCCCGAATGAGACGAAATCAATCGATATCGCGCTGCGCATGGCAGATGAGAGCCACGAGTTATTGGCCGGTGATGACGATCTGGCTGGGACCCTGAGCTTCTGTTTCATGCCCAGTGAAGGTGCTGGCTGCCCGAACGAGCAACAATATCCACAGTTGCACGGTCATATCCCTTTCACCTTGACCGTGCGCCCCAATGATTTGGGCGATGCACCGGATAGCAGCAACCACACGGTGGGCGCTAACATGGCTGCTTATCCCATCGCTGGCGTGCAGGCGAACTTTCCCACCGTCTTTGACCCAGCCACTGGGCTACCGGAAGGTCCGCGCCACAGTTTCCCCCGCCCATTCCATTTGGGACAACGGGTGAGCCGTGAGGCAGAAGCCGATGGCGGACCGGATCAAGATCCACTCAATAACATCATCCCCGCCGCCAACGACCCTGACAATGATCGTTTCGACGACGGCACCAATCTCGCGTTATGGAATCTGAACGACTGTCAGACGACCAATCTGCCGGTGCAGGTGGCGATTACACCGCAGGCCGTCAATTATTTCCAACAGTTGGGCACACCGGGCTATATCAACATCTGGCTTGACAGCAACCGTGACGGTGACTGGGCGGATGCCACCCAATGCGGCGCTCAACCAGCCGTCGAACATATTGTGATTGATTCACCAGTCAATGTAGTGGGCTTGGGCGCCGGCTTGCACCTGATCAACGTGCCCACTGGCCGCGTGCCGTGGCAAGTCACCGACAAACCGGCGTGGGTGCGCATTACGTTGAGCGAACGCCCGTCCAACAAAACCTTGACCGCTGGTGGTCTGAACTATGGTGATGGCCGTGGTTATCCGCAGTCCTTCAAGGTTGGTGAGACAGAAGATTACTTCTATCGCCCGCTGGCGGCGGATAATGGACCGGATCTGGCTGTCTATCTGGCGGGCGAAATCAAGCCAGGGTCGAGCCAGGATCTAGGCTTGCAGGCTGCGGCGCTCGCCAAACTGGGCAACTTCGAGATCCAGTTGTTTAAGATCGACTACGAAAACTTGGGCTCGACGCCAGCTCAGAACGCACTGCTTGAGTTCCAGATTCCCGAAAAGCTGCGCGACCTGGAGATCATCCTGGTCAAAGGCACCGATGTGACCAAAGAAGATATCTCTTTCAACTTTGACAAACTCAGCTTCATCCTACCCCATATCGAGCAGAATGCACGTGGCTCACTGGTGTTGGGTTGGTATGGCTGCATCACTTGCACCGTAACCGCAGCCACAGCCGCCGTGGACCAGACCGCCACCGTCAATGTCACCTTGGATGGCGACATTGACACTAGCAACAACCAAAGCACGGCAACCCTGCGCGGTTTGCTTAGCTCACCCATCATCGGCGCTTTTATGGATTACACTGACGATTCGTGTATGGATCGGATTGTGACCGGACGCGCGGTCACCAATCAGAGCACTGTGCAACTGCGTGGCCAGGCCGAGCCGAACAGTATCATTGCCATTCTGATTGGTCTGGCGCAAGTGGGCACAGCTAATAGCGATGCCAATGGCATCTTCAACTACACCGTCAATCTGAGTCAAGGCGTCTATGACATTAGCGCTCGCTACGCCGACGCCGCGATTGTGTCGCCACGTGACTCCGCCAGCGGTTTGCCAACGGGTAAAATAAAGTTGCTTGTCAACTCGTCGCTGCCCTTCGACCCAATCAGCACCTGTTTCGTCGACAGTAAAAGCCGTTCGTATAGCCTACCAACGTTGGGCTATTCGTTTGGCGCAACCCAGACTGGTTCATGGTTACGCAGCGGCGAGACCTATCGGGTCAGTGTTAATGCCAGCCGCGGCAATCTCAATCGGTATTTCAAAGTTACCTTTGAAGATGTGCTGCTCTCATCCTTGACGGATGAGGACGGCGACGGCACCTACCAGGGATTGGTGGTGATGCCCGACCCAGGTGTGATGCAGGCGGCCAGTGTGGCGGCGACAGCTAAGTTTGGCTTCCTGGTCGGCGACGGCTCGACCGAAAGCAGCTTCAGCACGGAAGTTACCACTGGCGCTGATGGCATAATCAGCGACCGTAGCACTGGTCAACCATTGGCCAATGCCAATGTAGCAGCGTTGGTTGGGCAGGCGACCAGCAATGGCAGTGTCTTCTTCAGCGGCTGGGCGGCCAGCCAATCTGGCCAGGCTAATCCGCAAACCACGGGAGCGGATGGCAAGTACAGCTACAGCGCCAGCACGGGCATCTATCAGTTGGATGTTGTGCGCGACGGCTATCAACCCTACCGTAGCCAAGTGATCGACGCCGGTGAAGAAAGTCTCAACCAGGCAATCGCCCTCTCGCCCGTCGTCGCTGAGGTCGCAACCCAGATTATCTACATCGATGAGAACGGCTTCACGCCCTCTGTTGTCAACGTTGCACCCGGCGCCGTGATCGAATGGATCAATGTCGGGTTAGACGAGCATCGCGTCACCGGCAACGGTTGGGA
>JBBRVA010000210.1:0-10766 GCA_038247295.1 Caldilineales bacterium
GTAGATATAGACATCGCTCTTGGGCGGCCAGAACGTCCAGGTTGTATACCCATAGTTGCCGGCATCCGACGCGGCGCCCACCGCCTCGAAGATCTTGGCAGCGCGCGGGTCAATCCCGGTCAGCGCATCCGCCTTCAAGCGCACCGGCGCGGGTGAAAATCCGCACTTGGCCAGTATTTCACCCTGCACCGCCGGCGAGAACCAATAGGTCAAAAACTCCGCCGCGGCCTCGGGATGCTCCGAAGCGGCATTGATCGACCAGGTCGAGCCAATCCCGATATCGAAGATGGCGTCACCCGTCATGGAGGGCACTGGCACCACATCCCACTCGTTGGTGTTGCCGGCTGCCTCACCAAAGAAATCATTAATTCCGCCCAGGTACCACGATCCGGTCATCCGCATAGCTGCTTCGCCATTGCCAAAGGCGGCGCTCGCTTCGCTATCAGGCACCGTGTAATACTTGTCCAGGCCGCCCATAAACCAGCCCTTCTGCTGTATATCGTTCAACATCGAGATGGCCTGCACAAAGACTGGGTCGTCCCATGCCAGTTTACCGGTCAGCGCCTCGTAGACTTTTTGCGGTCCCGCTACATGGTTGAGGAATTCACCAACGTAATGCTCATTGGCTGGCCGCCAATCTGCATTCGATTGGGCAAAGGGGATAATCCCAGCCGCATTGATCGTCTCAGCCAGTGCCATCATTTCGTCCATTGTTGTCGGTGGCGTCCAGCCGTTCGCTTCGAACAGCGTCTTGTTGTAATAAAGCACCAACGTTTCTTGTTCGGCTGGCAAACTGTACAGCTTGTCGCCTACCTTGCCCAGGTTGAGCGCCCAGGGCACAAAAGATTCCGCCCACCCTTCAATGGTGGCGAGATCATCGAGGGCCACCAACTGGCCAGCTTGCGCCAACTCGTAGGCAAACGAGGGTCCAGGTGTCGTCACAATGTCCGGTCCGCCACCGCCCGCAATCGCGGTGCGCGTCGCATCCCAGGCATTCGGCTGGGCCACGGCTTCCACCATAATCGTCTCACTCTGTTCATTGAAGGGATTGATCGAAGTGTCGAGCCAGCAGACTGCGGTTTCACCGCCCGAGGGCGGATTGTACCAGAGCGAGAGCTTGATTTTTTCGGTGGGCACAGCCGCAGACTCCCCACCTGTGGCAGGGGCGGCCGGCGCTGTACAGCCGGCCAATGTGAACATCAGCAACAGAAACAAACGCAATCCTTGGAACGCAAAATTCTTCCTCATTCCTTTTCTCCTTGTCATAATTGATGTAGTTTGAACACAATGGTTTGGAATAAATAAGCAAGGATATCGACAAAATGGTACAACGCGCTAATTGGTTTTGTCAATCTGTTTTACTGACTTACCCTAGTCACAGACCGGCTGCTTTCCAGCGCTTTGCCCCACTTGAAACCTGATAAAGAAAGACCTTTTATGCCGATTTGCGAATGACTAAGCGATAGGGCATTTCCACCGAACGGCCCTGGGTTAACATATTGCCGGCCAAACGCTCGAAGAGTAGCGCTGCCGCACGCCGGCCCAATTCTACTTGAAACTGCGCAACGGTCGTCAGCGGTGGATTGACCAACCGGGCGGCGGGAATGTCATCGAACCCTACAATTGCCACGTTGGTGGGTACCTGCAAACCTGCTTCTTGCACGGCCAACATGGCGCCCATTGCCATCATGTCATTGGCAGCAAAAACGGCATTAGGGCGTACCGGTAAGGTTAGCAAACGTCCCATGCCCACAAATCCCCCCTCTTCGGTAAAATCAGTCCGCTGGATCAAATTTTCTTCCAGGGGGATGTTGTGAGCTGCCAGCGCTTGCTGATAGCCGAGCAACCGTACATTGCCTGGCCCTTCGTGGCGGGCCAACATCCCAATTCGTCTATAGCCCCGCCCGATCAGATATGTTACCGCCGCCTGCGCGGCGGCTACATTGTCAATGTAAATATTATCAAGCGGTTGGTTACCCGGTTGTTTGTATTGCGACTCCAAGCGGACGATAGCAATATTGCGCTCTAGGAGTGGCAGTAGTGCCCGCGCGCCCTGATGAAATAGCACCGCAATCAGACCATCGACGCCACCTTGTAAGATTGATTGTAGGCATTTCTCTTCTTTGGCCGCTACGCCGTCGGTGTTATAAATAATCAGATCATAGCCATGCGCATCCGCCATATCCTGAATGCCACGTTGGAAGGCGGGATAAAAAGGATTCTCGATGTCTGGAATAATGCTAGCAATTGTCAGTGTTTTGCGCATGCGCAAGTTGCGCGCCGTGCGGTCGGGCACATAGCCCAGTGTTTGCATGGCCGCCAGAATACGTTGGCGCGTCTCGGCGGGGATGACCAAGGCACTGTTGTTATTCAACACATGTGACACAGCCGTCTGTGAGACGCCGGCCAGACGAGCCACATCACCTTGCGTCGGCCGCCGGCGTGGTTTCGATAAATTTTCCATATACATCGAATCGAAAAAGGGAAGCGCCTGATAAATACGTATTAGTAATTCGTATTATCTAAACCAGATTATACGAATTCTCTAGGCCGGTTGTCAAATTGCATTTTAGGTGGTTAGCTTTTATTGGGGCGAAATTTAGGTAATCCCATGCTGATAGAATGTCTAGTTTTGATTTTCACAGAACGAACATCTTCAGTTACACTGTATAGGATTCAGTTTGAGCTAGCTAGACAACGACTGCACTATGTCAATTTGAGGATGATGTCAATTTGAGGATGATGAGGAGATTGATAAAGATGGTAGAAAGCAATCCGGCCTTGATCGATGCGTTGCGCACTACTGCACAGCGCCTGAATCAGGGCGCCAAATATGAATGGGGCCACATGGCACGCTGCAATTGCGGGCATCTCGTGCAGACCCTCACCGGCATGAATGATTATGAAATTGCCAAATCGATTGATTTTCAGCTCGATGAATGGACCGAATATGCACAAGATTATTGCACCTATTCGGGACATAAAGTTGAAGATCTATTTATAACCCTGGCCAACGTGGGTTTTGATCAAGCTGATGTGATTCATTTGGAGAATTTGTCTGACCCGCGCGTACTCAACCACCTGGGCAGTGAACGCCGCTATTTGCAACGCAATCGCGCCGAGGATGCCATGCGGTATATGTGGGCGCTGGCAGATCTACTTGAGGAAGATCAGCCAGGGCAAACGACAGAGGTAATCTTGTTCAACCGCCGTGGTTGATCGTTGGCACTGTTGTCAACACTTCTGTCTAGAAGGGCGACAGATTCGCCTTTGGCTGCTTAATCCCAAAACGCTGCATATCTTCACGCGCGATACAGGCGCTGGTCTCGAAGAAACCATAGGTGCGGCGCAGCGCCCCATAGCGCCGCGTCAGCAGTTCTTGCGGATGGCTGGCCATAATCTGCCAGACCATTTGCTCCAACTCCTCGATCCGAACCAGTGTCTCACCGGGCGTGTCGGGGGTCGGAATGTCGGCGTAGGTGGGTGGTTCACCGTAGCTGTAGGGAAAGGTAATCTGCTCGGCGGGTAGATGCGGTAGCTGGCCGAAAGCGACCGCCGCCATGCCAAAGGCGAGTAATTGTTGGCGTACGCGCTCCAATGTCTGGGGCTCGCCAATCTGATCCGGCTTGGAGCCAGAAGGATTTTCTTCCTCCCCGAAGCCCAATTCTTGGCTAAGTTGTGACCAGTCCATCAATACCCGGTCGAGCAAGAATTTAATTTCGCTGCGTTTGGTTACTTGCGTGGTGCGTACGCTGAGGACAAAACCTTCGCGCACATCAACCAGGTAATCGCGCACCTGGTTGAGAATCATCTGCTCAACTTTGTCCAGGCCAGTCGCCGGTTGAGGATTGCGCCGGCTGCCCAAACTCGTTTTGTATTGCAGATTGAGCGCAAAGAGTTGGGTCGTCGTTTCCGCCAGTTCGCCAATGCTGGCGAATTTGAACATACTTGAACGATCTTGCATTCGCTGCCTCCATACAAACCTAGGATCGATTGATGGCTCTATTTTAGCGCAAATATTCCCTTTGTAAAGCTGTCATTTTGATTACCATGTGCGAAGATTTTACCGCGGTATTTGTCTGCCGTTAGATTAAATTTTGTAAAGATTTAGTCCTGACGTAGACAGCTTCTGGAAAGAGTTGTTCGTTCCCCTTGGCGGGGACCCTCACAGACAAGATTGTTAGCCAGGGCGAGGGGATAATTGTACACCGATTTTTCAAATCGGCGTATACCGATTTGAAAAATCGGTGTACAGATCGCCTTAATCCAGGCGTGTAAGGGTTACGCCAACAATCTCGTTCTTAAATCTTTACAATTCCAGAAGCCAACTGCTCCTCGGTGGGCTCTGCTCAACAGTACCACGGTTCACTGAGCCGCGGTACAAATCCCCTCCTGCCGTCGGCGACGGCCAGTGCTGGCAATGATAAGTGAGGATGTTGCTCATCTGCGTTTAAAGTGGCCTGTGCTAGTGCCCACACCTGCGCAAAGATGGCCGACCTTGTTGCGCCTTGGGCTTCCCCCTGCTGCACGAGCCGCAAAATTGCTTTCTGCAATTGATCGACGCGCGCATCCGGATGAGTCCACGGATACGCCAGCGCAGCTTCGTCAAAGGCACCAACCAATGCCTGTGTTGTGGGCAATTCGAGCAAGCGTGAGCCAGACGGAATCAACAGCCGGATCGCATATTGGATCGGCGCAACCTGCTCGACCAGATCAAGTTCGGCGATCACCCGGAGCAGATCCAGATAGCCCGCGGCTGAAATCCACGGGCTAAAGGCGACAAAGGTGGGATTTAGCGCCAAGCCCAGCGTGCGACAGAGCGCCGCGGCCTGGACGAAGTCGGCGCGGGTGTGGCCCTTGTCCAAAATCTGCAAAATGGTATCATCCACCGCTTCGACGGCGCTGGTGATAAAAAGGCAGCCGGTGTCGCGCAAAATGGGCAGTTGATCGGCATGTTGGAGCAGATGCTCGACTTTGATCGTCACATCGTAGGTGAGGGTGGGAAATTCGGCGTGCAGCGCCTGCACCAGTGGGATGGCGTGGCCCGGCCCGTTGAAGAAATCCGGATCGCCAAAGGTGATGTGTTGCGCCCCAGCGGCCACTTGTTGGCGAATGTCGGCCAAGACGACTTCTCTGGCAACAATGCGAAAGCGCCCCTTATAAACTGGCACAATCGGGCAATGGCGGCAGAGGTGCTTACAGCCGCGGCTGGCTTCGGTGTAACCGACGATGTGCCGCCTGCCATTGCCCAAGTCCAGGCTGGCATATTGGGCCAGGGCTGGCAGCCCGCTGCGCATGGGAGTGAGAAACGTTTGCTTGGTCAGCGCAATGACCGGTTCGAGTTGCGCGGGTGCCGCGGTACCACTTGCTTGCGTCGCGAGTCGCTGATAGAGCGTTACCAATCCACTTTCAAACTCGCCGCCCAAGATTGTGGCGACGCCGAGCTTGCGCAGATAAAGTTCGTTCATGGGGGCGTACAAGCCGAAGCAACAAAGATGCGCCTGGGGATTAAGCGTTTTCACGCGGCCAATCAGCTCGACGGCAATCCGCGTCGCCGTATGCATCGGCAGGTAAAACGCGACCAGATCGGCCTGGGCCACCGCACTGCGATCTAATGTTTGCAGGGCTAAATCTAGACAAGTGACATGCGCCCCCTGCGCGTGCAGCCAGGCGGCGGGCGAGGCAATGCCAAAGGGTTGGTGGCCCAATTCGTACGTGGAAATCAAGACAACATTCATGCGTATAGTATAACGTATTTTGTGAGCGAATGAAACTCACCATTGTCACGTACCATTTCTTCACATAACAAAGCGGAGACGCTATTGAGCATCCCCGCCTTGTTAAGCCCACACGGTTGGCGTGAACATTTCTTCACGCCAACCGTTTACTGTTTACTGATTACGGCTACCTGCTCGCGCCGCCCAATTACCGATTCACCAACGGCAAATGGATCGTATGCGCCTTACTCGTTTCGGCCTCCTCATCACCGTCTAGCTCATCCTCGTCTTGCGACTCGTCGAAGACTTCGGGCTGTTCGGCATCGCTCTTGTCCTCGATCAAAGATGGGCTGACCGGCGTATTCGTCCCGACGCTGGCCGGGAAATCGGCGCCCATACCCATGCCGTCAATCCGTTCGCCGCCAAAGGCTGTCGTATCGCCGTCCCAGAAGAGGCTATCTACGCATGCCGTCGTGGCGCCCAGCGCGCTTGCTGTGCAGACAAAGATATCGTCCGAGTCGCCACTCATGCCACTATTGAGCGCATAGTTGCCTTTGGTGCTGAGATAGATTGCACCCGAATCGGCTGCGATCCACGTGCCCCAGATGTCTTCATTGTCACTGCCCATGCCATTATTTTTACCTTGGAAATAGAGTGACCATGCGCCAGCGCTAAACTCGAACAAGTCTTCATCGCGACCCGAAATGCCGGGCGGATTATCCTCGAACTTGCCCAGCGTGCTGATCACTAGATTGCCATTCGGGGCAAAGGCAATCGCATCGATGTCTTCGCCGCTCTCCGTCAAGCCGTAGGCCGAGCCGTCGAAGTAGAGGCTGAAACTGCCCACCGTGTTGTTGAGGCCGTAGCTGTCACCCGTAAAGCGCACGATGTCCGAATCGTCGATCTCGAGGCCGTTGACGGTTAACGCTTTTTCGAAGGAGATCAAGAGGTCGCCATCGGGCAGCACTTCGAAGGCATCGACATCGTTGCGGGCGACTGCTTTGCCTAGATTGGAGCCATCGAAGTAGACCCACCAACCATCTGTCGCTGGATTGTAGGCCAGGATGTCCTCGTCGCGGAAGTTAACTCCATCTACTTGGCCGCTGCTGCTCGAGCTGAGATAGACGATATCGGCCGCCGGCGGACCATCGACGGTGAGCGATACGGGCACCGTCACCAATGGCGTGGTTGGGTCATCACTCTCGATGCAGAGCGCTGCCGTATAGACGCCACCGCTCAAACCTGTCGCGTCCAGGGTAACATTGACGGTGGATGCTGCTCCAGCCGTGTTTGTGCCACTGATCGGTGTTGCGTCTAGCCAAGCGATTTCGGCTGGTGTATCGCAAGCCGAGGGCTGTGCAATCGCGACATCGTCGACAAAGAAGTTGGTCGGTGTCGCATTGGCCGCAAAGGTCTCAGAATGGAAGGCTAACGTGTGGGCTGCGCCATCGGCATATGCGCTCACATCGACTGTTTGCAGGGCATAGCCAATTGTGCCACAGGCTGCGCTAGCACCATCTGTGCGGAAAACTTCCTGCCCATCGATCAGCACGGCCAGATAATCGGTGGCACCGTCGCAGACTGGCAGTTCCAGATAGAAGGTTAACGCCGTTGCGCCCCCTGGGATCGTCACGGTTTGCGTCAGCGCGCTCGCTTCGTAGGCACCGGGGACGCCACCAAACCAAGCCCACCAATCACCGGTGAGTGGTCCTGTGCCACCACCGGCACCGCAAGTGGGATTGCAAAGTGGTGTACCAAAGTTCGTGGAACTCTCTTCCCAAACGGGGCTTGGGGAGCCGGCTTCAAAGCTGCCGTCTTGCACCGCATTAGCGGCAATGGCCGTTGTGACAGCCGTTTGTCCACTGGCGGTGGGTACACTGGTCTTGGCGCGTCCCAACCGTTCGGGGCGACTGGGCTGAATGCCCGGTTTTTGGATCAAGGCTGGGCGGTTTACGGCGGGTGTTTGGCCTTCGTAAATCGACCAGGTCAGTGTCCCCGTCCCCGTATTGGTGATCGTCAGCGTCTGCTGCACGTTCGTGTCGACGTTTAGCGTGGCGCTGAGTGCGGTTGGATTAACGGCGATTCTGGGAATCGTGGAACAGAAGAGACTCACTTCATCCACCTGGGCATACCAGTCGAAATCGCGGTTGTGCGGATCGTAGTAGTGCCAACGCAGGAGCAACCCCGATTGGCCAGCATAGGCCGACAGATCGACAATCGCCTGTTCGATCTCATTCGTCGAACGGAACGCGCCATGATCTTCGTTCCAACTGAGCAGCGTCGTCCAGGTGGCGCCACCGTCATTGCTGATATCCAAATCTAAGAAGTCTTGGAATTCCAGATTTTGATAGTTGGCCAGATAAACCAGTTCGGCCACGCTGTAGCCGGTCAGGTCGAACGGATTGCTGCGCAACTCGGTGTCGAACTCGGCCAGGCCGGCCGCATCGCTGGAGACGGAGGCCGCATTACCCGGACCACCGGTGTAGTTGTCGGTTTCGCCAGAGCTGAAGACATCCGTCCAGACCACGCCATTGCCCACATTGTCAACCACTGTCCAATCGGCCGGCACGCCACCGGTAAAGCTGACGGTTGTGTTACAGGCCAACGGTTGGGCTGGCGCTGGCGGTGGAGCAACTTCCGCCGAGCAAGAGTAGAGCTGGACATCATCGACATACCAACCCGTAATGCCGTTGCAGCCGTCTTGACCAAACTCCATGCGCAACTGGACGGTATCACCAGGATTGACCAAGCCAGCCAGGTTGATTTGTGACTGGCCCCAACTACCATCTACGGAGCCGCCATTCGTGCCACTAAACGCTTTTTCGCCCCCCAGCGGGTTATCACTGACGATCAGGCTTCGGTTATAGGGGTTGAATTCAAAGGCAAAGGCGGGCACGATCCGCCACGGTCCGCCATTGATGCTGATCTTGACGTTGCCGCCATCCCACCCCAATTCCGACGCCATCCAATGGTCAAAGGCCAAGCGCGACACTTCGGTGCCAGCGGGAATGGTGATAATGGGGCTTTCCAGGAAGCGCACGCCTGCTTCGGTATCGGTGCCGCAGTCGCCAGCCACCAGGTTATCCACAAAAGCGGCGGATCCAGCGCGGCCATCCGGCAAGCTGCCGACCACGGTCCAGTCTGTGCCATCAAACGTGGCCGGATCGGCGATCTCACGTTGACCCGGGGTCCAACCTTCGAGACCGGTTTCCCACGTGGTCACGGCAATTGGCTCGACGGTACCCGCGTCCAGACAGAGGGGCGGTGCATTCGGGTCCAGCATCGGTGTAAAGCCACACTGGACCGGCTCGGTGCGATATTCAACCGCAGCGATCACCTTAACTAATTCGGCGCAATCGGCGGCGGTCATTGTCTCGGTCGAGGCCAGTGGCGTCGGGCTTTCTGTGCTTAACCCGGGTAGTGTTCCGCCCGCCGCGACTAGATCGGAACAGGATGCTTCGAGGGCATCGGCATGTTCGGGGAAGCCGGTGGCGGGCCCTTGATAGACACTCTCTGCGCGCCAGAAGAGATGGGACACTTTGGTCAGGCCGATCCCAGTGATCGTCTGACCGTTGTAGTCACCACCATCGACCAACAACGCGAAGGCATGGTTGGGCACGCCAGAATTGGAGTGGACACCACCGCCGTCGTCTTCGGCGCAGAAGTATTGCGCATCCGAAACTTTGCCAGGGTCGCCAAAACAAGTGGGTGCCCACATGTCGCGAATCGCACCCCCAAAGGCTGGGTCATCTTCGCCCGACAGCCAGCGATAGGAATTGTCTGGCGGGGGCGCGCTAGGATCGGTCTGCAGGGTGGCATTGACGCCGGCCGCCAGCTCGCTCTTAATCAGATTACCATCGCTATAGCCAATCATCAATGCTGGGATCGTGATGGTAGAGTCAGCCCCAGACATAGTAAAGACACCATCGCCGCCGATCACATGATTAGCCACAATCACGCCAATCGCGCCCGCGTCTTGGGCATTTTTCACCTTTACCGTAAAGGCACAGGTGCCGCGATCCACCAGCGCAATCTTGCCGTTGATATCGGCTGCATTGGTCAACGGCTCGCAGGCATCAGTCAGGGCAGGATCCGGCGGTGTGCCGCTACCCGTCCCGTCATTGGCCAGCACGACATCGCCGGTGAGGCCGCCAGCTGTTAGCGGCGGGCCAAAGGCCGCGCCCGCCGCGGTATAGACACCAGCCACGCTAAGCGGGGCGTTGACCGTGAGCGCGGTCGGGAACGATGCCTGAAAAATGGAGCAGGCGTTGACTGTGCGCAATCCACCTGGTGTATCCAGCCCAGCGCCGTTCAGCAGATCAACGACTTCGCCAAAAATGTCCGAATAGGATTCGTTGAGTGCGCCCGGTTGCCAGGCATAGATGAGATTGTGGGTACGTTCGGTGTAGGCATGCGCCCACTCGTGCGCTACCGTGTCGTCGCCGCTGACACCGTTACAATAATTAGTGGACGTGCCATTCCAGTTGGCATTCGGGCAGTTGATCGTGGGATCATTGAGCACACTGTGCATCGTGCCATCGGCGCTATCCCAAGAAAGGTAGGTGCCATTGCTCATCGTGGCGTAGAGGTTGTAGGTGTCGGCAGCAAAGTCGATCAGGTTATTGATGCCTGACTCATCTGTGCCGACAAAAGGCTGCGGGTCACCTTCGGACCAGACGAGGAAGCCCGGCCCGAAACCACCGTTATAAACCTGGCGGTCGAGCTGGTGGACGCCCGAATATTGATCGACCGCTTTGCCAGTCTGCGCATCGATAAAGACAAATTCGCGCACGCTGCGCGCGGCATTGGCCACTTCCACGGCATAGACCAGGTGGTTGTTGCCCGGCACACGGCGTGCCAGCCCGGTGCGATAGATGTAGAGGTGGTTGTTGACCGCGCCCACATCGGTGGAGACATCGCGCAATTGTTTCTGGCTTAACACAAGTTGCACAGCCGCATTGGCGGCATCTTGGGCAGAAAGCCCGGGGGTGGTGTTCAGATTGAGATTGGGGATAAATGCGCCATTGACGGCGGTCAAGCGTCCGCCTA
>JBBRVA010000211.1:0-10765 GCA_038247295.1 Caldilineales bacterium
GACGTATTGGGCCGGTTGGCCACGGATCCTGATGAACCCTTGCACCTGGCCTTTTATGGGCCGAGCCTGGGTGTGATCGGCGCATTTTTAGAAGATGGCATCACCGCTGGTTTGAATTTGCTGCCACGCACCGTGGTCGTGCCCAATGTGAAAAGCGTGGCCGATTTGCGCGGCTTATTATTAAATACCAGTGAACGTGGCTTGCGTCTGCTGGCGTTGGATCATCCCGTCTGTGCACGTTATGAAACAGTGGCTGATACGGTTGCCGTTCGTGGGGCGGGTAGCGTCTTGTTGGCGGCCTTCCGTCGCACCCCCGACAGCGAGCAGCCAACCGCGCGCCTGCACGTCTTGACCGATAAGATGACCAGCGGCTGGCCGGCGTAAGTCCTGCTCGATTTAAGTTAGCGAATGACGCCGACCTGTGGTCGGACGATGACAGGATGAATGCCGCATCATCATCTTGTCATCCTGTCATCCTGCCACACTTGTACGAACAAATCGATATAAACTCCATTGGTTGTGTTGATAGACGTTAGATATTACCCTTACTTTGTGCTATAGTAGCGATCAAACGTGCAAAGACAGGTTCGTGGAGGTCACTATGTTAGAACTAGAACGGATTAGCTTCAACCCCGCTATTATGGGCGGGCGTGCATGCATTCGTGGCATGCGTATTACAGTAGCCTTGCTTGTCAATTTGGTTGCCAATGGGATGACGCCAGACGAGATTATTGAAGCTTATCCTTATTTAGAACATGAAGATATTCGCCAAGCTCTTCATTATGCAGCCTGGCTTACAGAGGAGCAAGTACACTATCTACAGGTTATGCCCGCATGAAGTTTTTATTGGATGTGGGCATTTCGCCAAAAATAGCGGTATTGTTACGTCAATCTGGCTATGACGCTGTTCATTTGCTTGACCAGCGACTACATACGCTGCCCGATCCTAAGATTATGGAAAAGGCTCGTGTTGAAGTTCGGATTCTTCTTACTCATGATTTGGACTTTGCTGATTTGTTGGCTGCTAGCGGCGCACAATTACCCAGTGTAGTTATTTTTCGCTTGCGTAATATGCGTCCAGAACAGGTCGATCGCCATTTGCAACTTGTCATAAGGCAATATGCTGCGGAACTTGAAAATGGTGCAATTATTAGTGTAAGCGAAGGGCAAGTTCGTATCCGCCAACTGCCAGTGTAACCTACTGTAAAGAGTGAAAACTATGCAACTTACCATTTTTGGTGCCACGGGCGGCACCGGCCGTCAAGTAATGGAACAAGCGCTCGCTGCCGGCCACGCGGTGACAGCCTTGGTGCGCGACAAAAGTAAATTGGCACTGCAAACCCCAAACCTAACAGTCATGCAAGGCAACGCGCTCCAGCCCGCCGACGTGGCCAAGGCAATTGCGGGCGCGGCGGCCGTGATCGTTTCACTGGGCAACACCGCCAACAATCCGGATCTGAGTGTCTCGACCGGCACGCAACAAATTGTCCAGGCGATGCAAACCCAGGGTGTGCAGCGGCTGATTGTTGTCTCTTCGCTGGGCGTGGGCGACAGTAAAAACCAGGTGCCGTTTCTGTTTAAGCTCATCATGTGGACATTTCTGCGTAAAGCCATGCGCGATAAAGAGGCGCAAGAGAAAATTGTGCGCGCCAGCGGGTTAGACTGGACCATTGTCCGCCCCGGCGGCCTCAGCGACGGACCGCGTATTGGCCAATACAAATTTGGCACCGACCCCGCGCTCCGAGCCGGCCAGGTTGCGCGTGCCGATGTGGCCGAGTTTGTGCTCAAGCAATTAACCGATCGCACATTCGTAGGCAAGACGCCAGCGATTACGTGAGGCGTTGGGCCAGGTTCTGTTGCTATTTATGGTTAGTAACTAATAAATTTGCACCCAGTCATCTGTTTTTCTTTGCGCCCTTTGCGCCTTTGCGTGAGATTTTCCCTGAAAATATTCGATCCCGATGCGGCGCGGTGGACAACCGCAAGAGGTCGCCCATGCGATCTTGTGGCTGCTATCGGACGGTGCTTCGTATACAACCGGCACTTTTATCGACTTGGCAGGTGGTAAATAATACCTATGCTCGAAAGACCTGATCTGCGAGACGAAAAAATTATCATTTGTTTGCGCGATGAATATGGGTTGGACCTCGTCCAAATTACATTTCTTCCGCTGGGCGCCGATCACAATACAGCCGTCTATCGCGCCGTTACCGCCGACGAAACCGCATACTTCGTGAAGCTACGCCGTGGTGCCTTTGACGAAACTTCCGTGGCCTTGCCCAAATTTCTCAGCGACCAGGGCATTGCGCCGATCATACCGCCGCTTGCTACGCAAACTGGACAACTCTGGGCCAACCTGGACGATTTTACCTTGCTTCTTTATCCCTTTGTCGCCGGTCGCAATGGCTATGAAGTGGATTTGTCGGACCAGCACTGGGTTACTTTTGGCGCCGCCGTCAAGCGCATTCACAGCGCGCCGCTGCCGCCGGCGTTACTGCAACGCATCCAACCGGAGACCTATTCACCGCACGGACGCCAAACGATCAAGATGTTTTTGGCGCGCATTGTGGATGACGTTTTTGTTGACCCCGTGGCTGTAAAGTTAGCCGCATTTTTGCAGACCAAACGTGATCAGATTCTGGATCTCGTCGATCGCGCCGAACGGCTGGCGCAAGTGCTGCAGGCGCGTCCGCCCGAATTTGTGGTCTGTCATTCCGATCTGCACGCCGGCAATCTCTTGATTGATGCCAACGATGCGTTTTATATTGTCGATTGGGATAACCCGATCTTGGCCTGCAAAGAGCGTGATCTCATGTTCAGCGGCGGTGGTCAAGGCTTTAGGGGGCATACGCCACAAGAAGAAGAAAGGCTCTTCTATCAGGGCTACGGCCCAACCCAGGTCGATCCGGTGGCACTGGCCTATTATCGCTATGAACGGATCTTGCAAGATATCGCCGTCTACTGCGAGCAACTCTTTTTGAGCGCTGAGGGCGGCGAAGATCGCGAGCAGTCACTGTACTATTTGGCCTCTAATTTTCTCCCCAACGGCATTTTAGAGATTACCTATCGAGCCGATAAGACACGGTCGGATGGGTAGCCACAAAGTAGTAATGTCGTGCAACGGCGATACTCCCCTAGCATTTGGCAAAATAGATTTGTTCCCCTTTAGGGAGCGTGATACAATGCGAACATGCATATTGTATCGCTTAAGGCGTTGCGCTTATTTTGGACTGTTCATCCCGATGCAGAACAACCGCTGCGCGCGTGGTATGCGATTGCCCGGCGTGCGCACTGGCGCACACCAACGGACATTCGCGCTGACTATGGCAGCGCCAGCTTTGTGGGCAACAATCGTGTTGTCTTCAACATTAAAGGCAATGACTATCGCTTGATCGTGCTGGCAGAATATCGCAAAGGCAAACTCTTTGTTCGTTTTGTTGGTACCCATACCGAATATGATCGTATTGATGCGAGCAAAATTTAAGAGGAAGACAGATGACGCTTCGACCAATTCGCAACGAAGAAGATTATGAAACAGCACTTGAAGAAATTGAGGTGTTGTGGAATGCCGAACCGGATACGCCGGAAGCTGACCGCTTAGACATACTGGTCATGCTGGTGGAGGCGTATGAGGCAGAGCATTATTCGATTCCCGACCCCGATCCAATTGAATTGATTCTCCATGTTATGGAGGCGCGCGGGCTGACGCGGCGCGACTTAGAACCCTATTTAGGGTCACGAGCGCGCGTGTCTGAAATTCTCAATCGTCGCCGCCCCTTGTCGCTAGAAATGATTCGGAAGTTACAAAGCGGTTTAGGCATCCCTGCCGATGTGTTGGTACAACCCTATGAACTTCAGGAGCCACGCCGCCGGCCATCTGTTGCGGCGGAAGTTGCCTGATCTAGGCTGATTCAGAAAATGCATGTTTTTCCAAATGGGGAGAGGGCCGAGCATCACTGAACGCCTTCTGCCTGCTACCAGGGCTAACTTGCCCAGCCAAGTAAGGAGTATTTTATGACCCAGTACCGTACCGCCATTATCGCCTGTGGCATCATTGCGCGCGTGCATGCGCGTGGTTGGCTCGGTGTTCCCGGTCAGCCGACCGCGATTGGCGCGATCGCTGACACAAACCCAGATGCCCGCCGCGAGTTTGGCGATTTCTTCAAAGTCGGCGAGGAGCATCGCTATACAGACTACCGCGAGATGCTCGACAAAGAGCAGCCAGACTTTGTCGACGTCTGTTCCTGGCACCAGCAACATGCCGAGATGGTGATCGCAGCGGCGGCGCGCCGGCCCAAGGCCATCCTCTGCCAGAAGCCAATGGCGGTTGACCTGGGCGAGGCCGACGCCATGTTGACGGCCTGTGAACGCAACGGTGTCAAGCTGATCATCGCCTTCCAGCGCCCGCACCACGCCACTTGGCTCAAGGCGCGCGAACTGATTCGGCAAGGTGTAATTGGCAAGGTCACGCAAATCCAGTTGGACGACGGTGGCAACCTCCTCAACACGAACTCGCACAACATCCGGCTGGCGCTCTTCTTGATGGATGAACCAAAGGTCGAATGGGTGATGGGTGGCGTGGAACGCACCACCGACCAGGTTGAACGTGGGCTACCAGCCGAGGATGCCTGTCTGGGCTTGGCCGGGTGCGCCAACGGAGCGACGATCCTGATCCAGGGCAACCTGGTGCGTGGGCTCGGGCAGGGTTGCCGCGTGATTGGCAGCGAGGGCATTATGGAATTGGATACGACGCACCACCCAGACAGCGAGATTCCGTCCGATGCGCCGATGTATACGCCCGAAATTCCATCCGCCCGCTACAACTACGAGATCGGCACGGTGAAGTATCTGAGCGCGTCTACCAATGGCTGGCAACAGGTCGAGGCGCCGTGGCACGATAGCTGGAGCCACCAATGCCAGGAAGCGATCGACTGGGTCGAAGGGCGTGTCGCAAAGCCGATCAGCGGCGCCGACCGGGCGCGCGCGGTGCAGGAAGTGATGATGGCCTTGTTCGAATCGGCCCGCAAGCGCCAGCGGATCTACCTGCCGCTGAAGACGCGCGTAAACCCGCTCAAATTGATGGTCGACAGCGGCGAATTGCCGGTCGAATGGCCAGGGCGCTACGAACTGCGGGCCAAACTCGTGCGCGGTGAGGCCATGTCCTGGCACCAGACGACGTAGCCATGCTGCTCTTCATTCTGCCTTACATTACTTTGATCCACCGCGTAACTTTGGCCAACCCTTAGACGCAGTGATAGGGTAGGCGAGAACATAGTAAGCCAATTGCAAAGAAATAAATGATCCACGCGGGAACACAAAGCGGGTTAAATTCGTGTTTCTGTGTGGATCGTTTTTTTTACAACGGTTCACCCACTAACCGTCGCACGCACCCCCAAACTTGGGTGGGCAACCACTTATGCTTGTTTGCGGTTGCCAGCGCTGGCCTGGGAAGTAGCTTGGATGCGTTTTTCTTATGAAAGGAAACAACCCATGACTTTACGTCAGTTTATCCAGCAAGTTTGCAGCGTACGTTTGGGGCGGTCGATCTTTCGCCGCCGGTGGTTGGTGCTGCTGATTGGTTTTTGCCTGCTTTGGCTGTTAACGAGCACAAGCGGCGTGGTTTATGCGGCGGCCGATCAACCAATTCCAGGCAATCCGGTCTGGTCCGATGTAGGGGAAGCGAACATCACCACGCAGGGAAAACGCGAGATCGTCCCCAACCACTAC
Source organism: Caldilineales bacterium (assembly GCA_038247295.1). Taxonomy (GTDB): domain Bacteria; phylum Chloroflexota; class Anaerolineae; order Caldilineales; family Caldilineaceae; genus JAPLGZ01. The sequence continues at coordinate 5,728 of JBBRVA010000211.1, forward strand.
CGCGCCCTCCGTTTGGATGTCGATGCATTGCAAGCACAACTGCAACAGGCGCCGCGAGAAGGCAGCACGGCGGCCCGATCAACCACCTTTCTCTTTAGCCTGCCCCTTCCCGACGGCGCCTTCGCCCGCTTCCACCTGGTTGAATCGCCGATCATGGCGCCCGCGTTGGCAGCCCAATTTCCCACGATCAAAACCTATGCCGGCCAGGGGATTGACGATCCCACAGCCACCGTGCGCCTAGACTGGACGCCGGCTGGCTTGCATGCCATGATCTTATCCGCAACCGATACGATTTTTATCGATCCCTATCAGCGCGGTGACATCGACCACTACATCAGTTACTTTAAGCGTGATTTTCAATTGCCGGCAGCTAAAATCTTTATTGAGCCCGCGCCGACGGTTGCGGATACGGCGATGGCCCGCGAAATTGCTGCTCTGGTTGCCAGCGGTGTGCTTAAGCCATCTGGTGCGCAATTGCGCACTTACCGCTTGGCCGTCGCCGCCACGGGTGAGTATACCCAATTTCATGGGGGCACCGTAGCGCAGGGTTTGGCGGCCATTGTCACGACCATGAACCGGATAAATGGCATCTATGAGCGCGAAGTGGCGGTGCGTATGACGCTGGTGGCTAATAACAACCTGCTTGTTTACACTAATTCGGCAACTGACCCCTATAGCAATGGTAATGCGAGCGCGCTCCTGAATGAAAATCAAACCAATATCGACAATGTCATTGGTAACGCCAACTATGATGTGGGGCATGTCTTCAGCACGGGCGGTGGAGGGTTGGCTGCACTCGGTGTTCCCTGTGTCACGGGTCTGAAAGCACAGGGTGAAACGGGTTCCTCTGCACCGGTAGGCGATCCGTTTGATGTGGATTACGTAGCGCATGAGATCGGCCACCAGTTTGGCGCCAATCATACCTTCAATGGTACCGCAGTCTTCTGTGCTGGTGGTAATCGTAACGGTTCGACGGCCTATGAGCCAGGCAGCGGCTCAACGATTATGGCCTATGCGGGTATTTGCGGCGCCCAGAATCTGCAATCGAATAGTGACGCCTATTTTCATACAATCAGCTTTGACGAAATTGTGGCCTATACCACCGTCGGCGCTGGTAATAGCTGTGCCGTCACCACCAATACGGGCAACGCGGCCCCCGTGCCTGCGGCTGGGGCTAGCTACACCATTCCCGGACAGACACCTTTTACACTCACTGGATCGGCCACCGACGCCAACAACGATGCGTTGACCTACAACTGGGAAGAATTTGACTTGGGTACGGCAGGCGCACCCAATAACCCGAATATTCCACCTTTCTTTCGTTCCTTCACGGCCACTAGCAGCCCGGCGCGCACCTTCCCGCAATGGTCGGACATTATTAATAACACGACAACGATTGGCGAGATTTTGCCTAATACCACGCGCACGATGACCTTTCGCCTGACGGTGCGCGACAACCGCTTGGGCGGGGGCGGCGTTAACCATGCCAGCACAAAGGTCAATGTGACCACGGCGGCCGGTCCTTTTCAGGTAACCGAGCCCAATACCGCTGTGAGCTGGAATGGTGGCGCGCCGCAGAATGTAACCTGGAATGTGGTGAATACCAACGTTGCCCCCATCAACTGTACCAATGTCAACCTTCTGCTCTCCACCGATGGGGGGCTCACCTATCCAACCGCTGTGGCAGCAGGCGTACCCAATAACGGTTTGGCCACTGTCACTGTGCCCAATCTCGCTAGCACGACGGCGCGCATCCAGGTGGCCTGTGCCGGTAATATCTTTTTCGATATCTCAAACGCAAATTTTACGATTGTGCCAGACCTCACTATACCGACAGTTGTCAATGTAACGGCGAGTACAGCCAATGGCGTTTACAAGACAGGAGACGTGATCGATATCCAACTACTGTTCAGCGAGAACATGGTGGTGGCAGGCACGCCGCAATTGACACTGGAGACGGGCGCCATTGATGCTGTAATCGACTACTTGAGTGGAAGTGGCAGCAACACTTTAACTTTCCGCTATACGGTGGCCGCAGGCCAGATCAGTGCCGATCTCGACTACATTAGCAGCAGTGCGCTTTCGCTCAACGGCGCTAGCATCCAGGATAGCGCAGGTAACAATGCGATTCTTACGCTACCGGTCCCTGGTGCAGCCGGCTCGCTCGGCGCCAATAAGGCGCTTGTGATTGATGCTGTCGCGCCGGATACCACGATCACGTCTAGCCCATTGATCAGCACCAGTGTTGTCTCGGCTAGTTTCAGCTTTACGGGCGATGATGTTGGGAGCGGGGTGGCCGGCTTTGCCTGCCAGTTGGATGGCAGTGGCTTTAGCGCCTGTACCACACCTCTCACTATAGATAGCCTGAGTGACGGTGAGCACACTTTTCAGGTGCGGGCGCTCGACGCAGTGGGTAACGTAGATCCAACGCCGGCTAGCTTCACCTGGATCGTGGATGCCACAGCACCAGACACAATCATTATCAGCGCACCGTTGACCATAACTGCCATCACCACGGCGAGCTTTGCCTTTAGTGGAGACGATGGCAACGGCGTCGGTGTAGCAGGCTTTGATTGTTCGCTCGATGGTGATCCCTTCGCCGCCTGTGCGGACCACGTAACTTATCCTGATCTGAGCGATGGCAGCCATACCTTTGCTGTGCGTTCGTTCGATGCGCTGGGCCATGTGGATCCAACGCCGGCCGGCTTCGCCTGGATGGTCGATACGCTGCCACCGCAGACCACGATCACCGGCAACCCGACCGACCCGAGCAACGGCAGCGCAAGCTTCAGCTTTGGTAGCAATGAAGAGCCGAGCACATTCGAGTGTCAGTTGGACAGTGGAAACTTCAGCACCTGCATCAGCCCGCTGAGTTTGACCAATCTAAGCGAAGGCAACCACGCCTTCGCCGTGCGCGCAATTGATCGGGCCGGTAATAGGGACTCGACACCAACCAGCTACACTTGGCGCGTCGACACAACGCCGCCAGACACAACGATTACGGGTGCTCCGGCGCCCCAGATGAGTAGCCCGAATATCAGCTTTAGCGGTAGTGACGGTGAGAGCGGGGTGGCCGGCTTTGCCTGCCAGTTGGATAATGGTGGGTTTGACACATGCAGCAGCCCACAAAGTTATCGTGGCCTGAGTGAGGGGGCCCACACCTTTGCCGTGCGAGCAATCGACGCAGTTGGTAATATTGATCCGACGCCCGCCAGCCTTGTCTGGACAATTGATGCCAGCGCGCCAACTGTAACCTTTGGCGAAGCGAATGGTCAAGGTGACGGGACCAACATTAGCCCGATTCATTTTACGGTGATCTTCGGCGAGCCAGTGACTGGCTTTGGCGACAGCCCCGACGATGTGCTGATCAGCGGCACAGCCAGCCGTGGTGCAACCGCTACTGTAACTGATGACGCCCCGAATGACGGCACGACCTACAACGTCGCCGTTAGCGGCATGGCGATGGATGGCACGGTGATGATCAGTATTCCGGCTGGCGCGGCAACCGACCTGGCCGGCAATCCGAACACAGGTTCGGTTAACCCCAGTAAAAGTGTAGTTTTTGACTTTACAGAAGCAGGGCAATCGCTTTTCTTGCCGGTGATCATCCGCTAGGACGGGCACGCTGTACCCCGATTTAAAAAATCGGGGTACAGCGTGCTTTAATCCAAGCGCGCAACTTCTTCAACGGCCAGCGGCATTAACATAATTTCACCAAATGTCGCGTCTTGCATCACCGCTAGCTCTTGCTGCTTTATTAATTCCAGTATAGCTAAAAAGGTGACAATCACTTCCAGACGTGTCCAGCTACGCCCCAATAAGTCCATAAACGAGACCGGCGTATACGCGCCGGTGTTCGAGCGCACGGCATTGGTGTGGATATAGGCGCGCACATTTTCTAGTTGCTCCGCCACGGTGATCGAATAGGTTTTGACACGTGGCAGCGGTGGATCGCTGGGGATGCGTTGCAACACTTTGCGCAAGGTTGCATGCAAGCGATCGAGATCAACGTTGCTCAAATCGAGCCGTTTTTCTACCACAAGGCGGGGCGCCATGCGCGGATACGCGCGTAACCCCAATGTTTCGCGTTCCTTCAATCCTTCGGCCATCAGCTTGAATTGGCGATATTCCAACAACTGTTTGATCAGCGCGTCAGCCGAATCTTCTTCGCCCTCTTCATCGGGAGGGCGCGGTTGGGGCAAGAGGCTGCGCGACTTGATGTAGAGCAGTCGTGAAGCGACTACCAAAAAATCGGCCAGTGCGCCCGGCTCTACCGGCTGGCCACCACCAGCTTGCATCTGCTCAATGCTCTGCCAGTATTGATCGGTTACGGCCAACAAACTAATTTCACTAATATTTAGTTCTTGGCGCTCGATCAGATGCAACAACAAATCGAGCGGCCCCTGAAAGGCCGGCAACGTCACGGCATAGGCCGCACCGAGAATTTGGGATCGATTGGTGATGGTGTGGTGTGGTGGCATGGTGATTGGCTGGGAAACGGGATGCGGGAAACGGGATAAGGGAAACAACAACGCTGACCCGCATCTACCGTTTCCCGTTTCCCGCATCCCGTTTCCCTACTCCTTAGAACTCTACATCAAAATCTTGGAATCGACGCCCCATCTCGGCCATTTCGGCCAGAATGCGGCTAGTTTCGTCTTCGTCGCGCCCGGCAACCCGTTCTACTTTGCAACCGTGGCTGCGTAAAATTTGTTCATCGGCCGCGCTGATGCCGGCTTCGTTGCCGACAATGGTGACATATTCGGCATATTTGGCATCTTCTATACTAAAGCCGACGGTCGGGCGGAAGCGCGCCACGTAGCCAATCGCGTTGACAAAGTCCTGGCGTGCCAGTGGGCCGGGAAACTCGCGCTGCCAGAAAAGCAGGTAGTGGCGCAGACTCTTGATGCCGACGCCATTTTGCACCTGTTCGATGCGCTCAAAGAGCAGATCGCGCCAGCGGTTGCCCAATGTCCATTCGTTGCCGGGACAAACAGTCGTGTTTTCCGGAAACTCGCGATGACCCCACACCCTGGCC
>JBBRVA010000212.1:0-10745 GCA_038247295.1 Caldilineales bacterium
CCCCAATGTGGAATTCTTGAGCGTGAAAGCAGTTTTCAAAAACGCACAAACCACCTTTAACTCGCCCTGGCACCAGGATTGGTTTTATTGGCAGGGTAGCAACAAAATTTCAATCTGGATTGCGCTGGATGACGCCACCCCCGAGAATGGCTGTTTGCGCCTGGTGCCGGGCAGTCAGCATCAGGTTTTCAACATGGCAACCGTAGAAGATGTGCATGGCTTCAATCGGCGCGTTACCGACGAAGATCTGCAAGGCTGGCCGATCGAAACGCTGCCCGTGCAGCGTGGTGATGCCGTTTTCTTTCACGATCTAGCCTTGCACGGCTCTTGCCCCAACAGCAGCGGTAAAGAACGCTGGTCGGCCATTGCCACCTATCGCGACGCCAGCCAAAAAGATGATTCGACCGTCTGGTCCACGGCCGTTGTTTTGAGCGGCCAAAGTGTCAACATCTAAAGCACCCATAATCATACAAAGTTTTTACTTCAGTAAGGAGATCATGATGAAAGAGCAAAGTGCATTGAATCGTCGTCAGTTTCTGAAAATGGCTGGGATAAGTGTCGCTGCAACCGCGTTGGCAGCATGTGCTGCGCCGGTAGCACCGGCCGCATCCACCGCGGGCGGCACTGGCGCTACCGCAGAAGCGGTTACGCTGCGTTATCGCACGTGGCATGCGGCGGCGCAATCCGAAGGTGATGCCGCTTGGTACGACTGGTTGACCGAGAACTACACGGCGGCCAAACTCGAATATGAATTCGTACCGTTCGGTGCGGAGTACATCCAGAAGGTGCTGGCGGATTCAGCCGCCGGCACACCGCCAGATCTGTTACATTCGTCAATCATCTGGGCGCGCGAGTTCTATGATCGCGGTGTACTGCTCGATCTGGACGACTTCATCAGCACCGTGCCAGAGTTGGCCCCGGATCAATTCTACGGCGAAGCAACCAACAGCTACCGTTCGAAAGACGGCAAATATTACGGCGTGCCGTGGGAAGGACCCGATGCCGGGATCATTGCCGTCAACAGCGCGCTGCTGGCCGAGGTGGGGCTCGATCCCAAGGGGGCTGATATTAAGACCTGGGATGATTTTGTCGAGGCGGCCAAAGCGCTGACCAAGCGTGAGGGTGACGAAATTGTGCAAGCCGGTTACCTGCTTCAGGATCACCGCTACATCGAATTCTTCAATTCGTTTCTCGTCGGCAACGGTGGCGCCATGCACGACCCCGAGTTTGCCCAGGCCACCTTTAATAACGAGAAAAGTTTGCAAGTGCTGCAAATGCAGTTGGATCTGCTCAATACGCACAAGGTTTCTTTGCCCATTTCGCCCGAGCGCCAGGATGAGCAACTCTTCCTGCAAGGCAAAGCGGCCATGATTCATGCTGGCACCTGGTCGACCACGACGCTGGATGACCAAAAGCCCGAAGGCTTTGAGTATTGGTACATCATCTTCCCACAGGGGCCACAAGGTGAAGGCAAAGCAGGCACAACGTGGTCGAATATGTTTGTGCTGCCCAAGGCGACAGCCAATGTGGACGCGGCCTGGGATCTGATGAAGTATTGCACAACACCGCCAGTGGTGATCACACGTTTCGAGATCTCCACCCGCACCACGCCCCACAAAGCGATCTTCGAAAGTGAGAAATGGGGTGAAGTTTTGCAGCGGGCGCCACAGCGCGAAACCACAATTGCGGCGGCAGAAGCCGGTGGCGTCTATCCGTTCTTCCCCTTCTTCACTGAAGCCAATGACGCAATTGGCATCGAACTGCAACAGGTGATGACAGCCGGCAAAGATCCACAAGAGGCGTTGACCGCCGCAGAAACAAAAGTCAACGAGATCATTGCGCGGCGCGCAACTGCATAAAAGGAAGCATCAATCGTTATAAGCCAAGTTTACCCACCTGTGATAAAATTGAGCGCAGGGCATTGCATCAATCTGGAAGCCTGACACAATCTAATTGGGGCGGCGCCTATGTTGACCAAAGAAATGATTCTAAAGACATTGCAAGAACAGCATACTTATCTCACAACTGAGTATGGGGTTGAACGCATTGGGTTATAATGACATCTTGGAAGCCATTCGGCGTGCTTCGCTGTATGTAGACGAGATGAACTATGAGCAATTTATGGCAGATTGTAACAAAGGAATTGCCTAACATAGCTACCCAAGTAGAGTTGTTGCTAACAGAGCAAGCCAACTAGGGTCGGTTACCTAATCTACAATTCCGCGAAACAGGACTTTCGTTCCTGTCCACAGAGTAGAGCATGCGCTGTGTAGGCCGGCTATGCCAAATGCATCTGACATAGCCGGCCCCTTTGAAAACAGGAAGCATTATGACCATGCAAGCCAAGATCGAGAAAGTGGGTCCGCAGCGGTCGAAACCTCTATGGCAACAACCGCGCAAGTGGATCGCCGGCTATCTATTTGCCGGGCCGGCCGTACTTCTGCTAATTGTCTTTTCACTTATTTCAATTGTTGTATCGCTCTACCTCAGCTTTTTTGACTATGACATTATTGCACGCGGTGGGCCTTTTGTTGGGCTGGGCAACTACCGCGAGGCGCTTTTCCAAGATGAGCTATTCTGGACCGCCCTGTGGAATACAGCCTATTATGCGGCCGGCGTTGTGCCTGGCATCACCATTTTTGCCTTTCTGCTTGCACTGGCTGGGCATAAGGTTACGCACGGCAAAAGCATCTTTCGCACCATCTACTTTCTGCCCTCGATCACACCCATTGTGATCATTTCGCTGATCTGGGTCTGGCTTTACAGCCCAGGCGGCATGTTCAACCAATTTCTTAAGTTGTTCGGCATCCGCGGCCCCAATTGGTTGATGGAAACACCCATCGCCATGCCTTCGGTAATCATCATGAGCATCTGGGTGCATGTCGGCTACTATGTGGTGATCTATCTGGCAGGATTGGCCGACATTCCGCGCGACTTCTATGACGCCGCCAAGGTCGATGGCGCCAATGCGTGGCAAGAAATTCTCCATATCACGGTGCCGCTGCTGCGCAATGTAACACTCTTTGTCACGGTGACGCTGGCAATTGGCGCCTTTCAAGTTTTTACGCAGATCTACATTATGACCCTAGGCGGGCCAGGATCTGCTACCACCAGTATGCAACTGCTGATCTTTCGCCAAGGCTTTCAATACTTCCGCATGGGCTACGCCTCTGCCCTCTCCTGGCTGCTCTTTGCCGTGATCTTTGTGCTGGTCGCCATCCAACTGCGAATCACGCGCGCCGAACAGATCGTCTAAATAGGGACCTATTATGAGTCAGCAATCACTCACGCATGTATCGCCATCTACGGCGGCCCAACCGGCGCAACGGCGCGGCGCGGCCAATTTTCATCTTGGCACGGTCATTATGTATTTTCTAATGATCGTACTCGCCCTCGCCATGCTCTTTCCCTATTACTACTTGCTGGTCAACGCTTTTAAAGGCACACGCGGCTTCGCCGCCGATCCCTACTCACTGATCCCTAAAACGTTTACGCTGGAATCGATCCTCTACGCTTGGGATACCGGCCAAATCAGCATCTATCTGGGCAATAGCACAATCTATGCCACCATTGTCGTGGTGGTGCAGACCTTCATCAGTTCGTTGGCCGCCTATGCCTTTGCGCGCATCCAATTTCCCGGCCGCAACCTACTCTTTATGGGCATTCTCGCCACCATGATGCTGCCTTACTCGGTATTGCTGATCCCCACCTATCTGATCATTTGGGGGCTAGGCTTGGCCAATACCATATCCGGCGTCGTGTTGCCCGGTTTTGCCAGCGCCTATGGCATTTTCATGCTGCGCCAATTTTTCTTAAATATCCCGATGGAGTTGGAAGATGCGGCCCGCATTGACGGTGCCAGTCGACTGCGCATCTATTTCCAGATTATCCTGCCATTGGCGCAGCCAGCCCTCGTCACGATTGCAATTTTTACTTTTATTGGCGAGTGGTCCAGCTTTATCTGGCCACTAGTGGTGCTTTCCAATAATAAGCTATATCCCATCACCGTCGGCATTGCCCTCTTCCGCGGCGAACACTCTATGTATTATGACCGCGTTTTTGCAGCATCCCTGCTGGCGACATTGCCGCTCTTGTTTGTCTTTTTCGTGGGGCAACGCTACATCATCGGCGGCATCAGCCTGACCGGCCTAAAGGGTTAAAGCAGACCATGCAGACAATTTCATCGCATGTTAATGGCTACTACGACGTTGCCGACCAGATGGTGCATCAGTTGCAACACGAGGCCGAGACCGCGCTAGCGCAACAGCTTAAGCAAAAAGCCGCCTTGACTACGGTGGCCGAGTTTGAAGCGCACCGAACCCGGGTGCGCGAACATTTTCTGGCCGCGATTGGCGGGCTACCAGCGCGTGAAGGTGAACTCAACGCACAATGCACGGGCACGATTGAGGGCGACGGCTACACCATTGAGAAGTTGATCTATGAAAGCCTGCCAAACTTTTTTGTCACCGCGCTGCTCTATGTGCCACAAGGCTTGACCGCGCCCACACCCGCCGTGATCTTTGTCCACGGCCACTTTGATGCGGGCAAAGCTGCGCCCGAATATCAAGCCGTCTGTATTGATCTGGTGCGCAACGGCTTTGTCGTCCTGGCCGTGGATCCACCTGGTCAGGGTGAGCGCAAACAGTATTACGACCCTGCCACTGGCCAATTGCATATCCCACAATGTACGGATGAGCATACGCACAGCGGGCTGCAATTTGTGATTGGCGGTGCGAGCCTGGCCCGCCACTTTGTTTGGGATGTGATGCGCGGCATTGATTATCTGGAAACCCGACCCGACGTGGACGCGACGCGGATTGGCATTACCGGCAACTCGGGTGGCGGCACGCAGACGAGTTTGTTGATGCTGGCCGAGCCACGCCTGGCCGCGGCGATGCCTTGCACCTTTATCATGACCTTAGAATCATATCTAAAAACCGGTCAAGCCCAAGACAGCGAACAGATCATTCGTGGCTGCTTTGTCGACGGGCCGGATCACGATGACTATCTGACGATGATGGCCCCGAAGCCGGTGCGCGTCGGCTCGGCTGCGTACGACTTTTTCCCCTTGGAAGGGGCGCTGGAAGCCGTGCAGCGGGCGAAAGCGATCTATCGGCTCTATGATGCGGAAGACAAAGTGGATATTGCCATCGCGCCGACCGGCCACACCTATGGCCCCCAACTGCGCGAGGCAGCCGTGAATTGGTTCCGGATGCATTTACAGGGCCAGCAACCAGATTTTCATACAAGCGAGATCGAGACACGGCCCGCTGAAACGCTCTGGTGTACGCCCAAAGGCCAGGTGCTCGACTATTTCCCGCGCAGCCGTACGGTCTTCGACTTGAGCGGCGCTTGGTTGGAAAAGCATGCCTGGGCGCGCAAGCCAATTGAGAACGAAGCCGAGTTCGCGGCTCATGTGGCCCACATCCAGCAAGCCATCCCCGCCGTCTTGGGCATCGATCTGGCCCAGCGCCAGGCTACCATCTATCCACGCATTTTGCAGCAAGGGGTAGCCGATGGCTATCAATATGAGCAGATCTTCTTTTTCAGCCAACCCGATGTAGTCGTGACGGGTGTGATGATGCATCCGCGCGCCGAGGCTGTGCAGACTGATCTTGTGCTGCTCGAAAATGGCACCAACGACATGGTCGATCAACAGGCGCGTCTGCAAGCCCTATTAGAGGACAATCACCGCGTGTTTGTTTTCGATGTGCGCGGCACGGGTGCGGTGCAGACACGAGCAATCAATCACAATCCGCCGCCGCATGATACAGAGTACAAACTGGGTTGTGATGCCATGATGTTGAAGCGTTCGACGCTCGGTCTGCGCGTCTTTGATGTATTGCGCGCCTACGATTACTTGCGTAGCCGGCCGGATGTGGAACAAATCGGGGTTGTGGGGGTGGATAGCGGGGCGTTTTTTGCTTACTTTGCCGCAACTCTGGAGCCTGGGTTTGTCGACCTAACCTTTGAAAACCTCTTATACTCCTACCAAAATCTGGTCTTCACCAAATTTTACGACCGGGAACGCTACAATCTCAAGGTTATGGCCTGGGGCATCTTAAAGCACTTCGACCTGGTTGATCTACTGCCTTGTTTGGTACACCGGAATTGCACTTTTGTCGCGCTGCGCAATGCCAAAGGTGAGCCGCAGTCGAGCGATGCTTTTCTAAACATTGCGCTCGACCACGGCTATACGCCACGCGATTGGTGGCCGTACTTTCAATAGATCGGGAAACAGGATACGGGAAACGGGATGCAGTTGTATCCCGTTTCCCGTATCCTGTTTCCCATATCCCGACCTACTCAAAAACCGGCACCGCCGCTTCTGGGCGATTCGTCTTGCGCAACGGCAATTCGGGCAAGGCTAAAGCGACCAGTAAGAGCGCGGCGGCGACTAGCCAGAGGGCATAGAAATAGATCTTCGTGATACTATTGGCGAACGAAAGTTTGAGCGCCGCGGTCACATCATCACCAATCGCCTGCGCTTGCTGGGTCGCCGCTTGCTGGGTCTGGTCCTCGATCAGCAAGGCTTGTTCGAGCACCGCCGCACCGGTCGAATCTTGCGCAAGCAGTTCCTGCAACGCGGGCGCCGTGGTGGGGCTGGCGAGCAACGTCGCTCGTGCCTGCGCATCGCCGTCGCGCAGCGCGGCGGTGACGAGGGTGCGCTCTTCGTCGAACGCCGTGTTCGCCGCCGCCACAAACTTACTGCCCAAGTCGACTGGTTTGCCACCGCCTTCTTCCCGAGTTGAGATGCTGCTACGGAATTGCGACGGATCGAGCTGAGTGCGCACGGCGGGCGGCGCGTCGGCAATAATGGGGGCCAAGTTGGTGGCCATCTGCGCCGTTAGCGTCGTCGTCAGCACGACGCCAAAGATGGCACCGCCGAGGGCCTGCCCCAGTTGTTGGAAGAATTGACGGCTGGCGGTGGCCGCGCCAATTTGTGTAAAGGAGACCGCGTTCTGCATTGCCAGGTTCAACAGCGGCAGCGCCGGGCCCATGCCCAGACCCACGACAAACATGCGCCAGGTGACATCCCACATCGTCGAGTGGACGCCGAGTTGCGTCAACAAGAAAAAGCCGATTAGCATGGTGACAAAGCCGACCAACATGAGCGCCTTGTAGCGCCCCGTGCGCTGCACAACTTGAGAGATAATGTTGCTACTTGCCACAAACGCCACCATCAGCGGTATTTGCGCGGTACCGGCCTGCGTGGCCGACATCCCCAAGACATTAACCATAAAGAGCGAGAGGAAGAGAATGGCGCCGAAGAAGGCTGCCCCATTCAAGACCGACGCGATCACGCCGACGGCAAAGGTCCGGTTGCGAAAGAGGGCAAATGAAATAATTGGCGAAGATGCACGCTTTTCAACGATCAAGAAGAGTGTGGTAGCAACGAAAGCTGTGGCAAACAAGCCCAGAATCAATGGCGAACCCCAGGGATGAATGGTCTTATCCAACGTAAGACCAAGCATAAACGGGACAACGCCGAGAATCAAAAGAATCGTCCCCAACCAATCGATGCGCGCCTTGAGGCCGCTAGCCAGTTGCGGCATTTTGGTCCAGACGAAAGCCAGCGCGAGCAGACCGAGCGGCAGATTGACATAAAAGACCCAGTGCCAACTCAGTCGGTCGGTTAGAGAACCGCCCAAAAACGGGCCGATGACGCTGGAGAGGCCAAAGACGCTGCCCAAAAGCCCCATATAGCGCGGACGTTCGGAAGGGGCGAACAGGTCAGCCGGGATTGCGAAGGCGGTCGAGGTGAGGGCAGCCGCACCGATGCCCTGCAGAACGCGGTAAAAAATCAGTTGCATCATGTTGGCGGCGATACCACACAGCATGGAACCGATTAGAAAGACAACGATGCCCCACAACAGGATAATTTTACGCCCGTACAGATCCGAGAGCTTGCCATAAATCGGCACCATGGCCGTGCTCGCTAGCAGATAACCGGTCGAGACCCAACTGACCAGATCGATGCCATTGAAATCGCGCACGATCGCCGGCAGTGCCGTGGACACAATCGTCTGATCCAGCGCGGCGAGAAAAAGGCTGAGCAGTACGCCCGCCAAAATGACTATTTTTGTGTTATGCGGCAGAACGGCAGAATAGTCAATCCGCTCACTGTCGCTTAAGGTTGTAGCAGCCATATGCTCCTCAAAAATTTCCCTTTGTACTAATTAGCCCCGCGTTCTGCCTCTAGATGTTCGAGCACGGCAGACATGACCACCACCGTCGATTCCAGCAGCGAAGCCGGCAGATTTTTGAGCCGCTGCGCCATTTCTGCAATGCGCGCCTGCTTTACTTCTTGCACAAAGGCTTGCCCTTTCGTCGTCAGCGTTACTACCTTTAACCGCCGATCACTCGGATCCTCGGTGCGGGTTACATAGCCGCTGCAGACCAGCTGATCCACGATCGAGCTGGTGTTGCCGAGCGAGAGATTAAGATAATTGCTAATATCCGAGATTGACGCCGTACCTTGCCGGTCCAGAAACATGAGGGCGACAACACGCGGCAGCGATAGGTCCTCGCGCTGCATTAAGCGCAGAATGTCGGTGGTGCTGTAGCGCAACAGTTCGGTCGCAAAGCGGCCAAGCACGTCGCTCACTTGTTGGGATAACCCTGTTTCGGACAAGACTTGCTCTACCATACGCTAGTGGACGAATACCTTTATTCATTCTAATAATACGATCTAGTGGATACTTCTGTATTCAGAACTATTTTAACAATAGCAGGGTTTATGGAAATTGTCAAAGTATTGATGATATAGCTTGCATTTCAGTTTAGTGGAGCAGCGCACGGCCAAGGAGCAGCCATTTTAAAACGTGCTTGACTTTGCTCCCCCAATCAGAGTATGCTGATACAGCTTGTGGTCTGCGTGGTAACAGCCTTATCTAACAGCCAAGAGCACATCTACTTCAGCCTGCAATTTATCGATAAATCCTACCCAATCAGCTTCGTAGAAATGATTGATCCATGTCAAAATTGACCATAAAAACGTTACTTCGCAACCCATTGGTGCTGCCCGTCTTTGCGCCGACTTTGCTCATCTCCTTTGGCAGCGGCATGCTAACGCCCGTCTGGCCCCTGTATGCGGCCTCCTTTGGCGCCTCGTATAGTTGGATCGGGTTGGTGCTCGCCAGCCGCGGCATGGGCACTATTATTGGCGATATACCGGCGGGGGTGCTAGTCAGCCGGCTCGGCCAACGGCGCTTGATGCTCGTTGGCCTGGCCTGTATTGCAGTTTGCGGTCTGGCGACGAGCCAGGCGCGCACGTTGTGGGAGTTGATGCTTTATGGTCTGCTGGAAGGAATCGGCGCCGCTTTTTGGAACATTTCGCGCCACGCCTATCTGACGGACGCGGCGCCGATTGCGCAGCGCGGGCGGGCGATTGCCACCTTTGGCGGCGTCTTTCGTACGGGCAGCCTGGTGGGGCAGGCCGCTGGTGGCCTCTTGGGCGGCTGGCTGGGCTTGCGCGCGCCGTTTGTTGTCTATGCGATTGTCGCCCTGCTCACGATGATCTTTCCGGCCCTTTTTGGGCGCGACAGCCAATCTGCTCAGCCCCGCCATGCCAAAGCCCACACGGGTCTATTGACAGTCATACGCGACCATTACAAAGTGTTGCTCTCGGCCGGCTTGGGCCAGCTTTTTGCGCAAATGATCCGTTCTGGGCGCAATATTATTGTGCCGCTGTACGGCGCCGATGTATTGGGGCTTAGCGTGCAAAGTGTGGGTTTAGTGATGAGCATTAGCTCGACGATTGATGCCCTGATGTTTTTCCCGGCCGGCTATACCATGGATCGCTTTGGGCGTAAATATGCCTATGTCTCCTGCTTTCTGATCCAAAGCATCGGTATGGCGATGATCCCTTTCAGCACCGGTTTTGGCACCCTTTTGCTGGCTACCGGGCTGATCGGCTTTGGCAATGGCTTGGGCTCGGGCACGATGATGACATTGGGTGCCGACCTGGCGCCCAGGCACGCAATGGGTGAATTCCTGGGCATCTGGCGGCTGATCGGCGACGGCGGGGCGTTGGGCGCGCCCTTACTGGTTGGCTCAATTGCCGATGCCCTCAGTCTAGCCCCCGCCGTCTTTGCCATCGCCGCGATTGGCCTACTCTCCGCTGGCATTTTGGGCATGTTTGTACCCGAGACGTTGCGCCCCAAGCCCATCAGTACAATGCCGTAATGACAGGGAAACAAGTAAACAGGTAGACAGGTAAACAAGGGATGGATACCTGTTTCCCTATCCACCTATCCATGCCAACGCCACTCTTACAGACAAAATTCTATCTACCGCCACCTCGAACAGGGCTTGTGGCGCGCCCTCGTCTGTTGAGCAAATTGAACGGGGGTCGCAAAGGCAAGGTAACGCTTGTCACCGCACCGGCTGGCTTTGGCAAGACGACGCTGGTCTCTGCCTGGTTGCAGCAGAGCGATACGGCCACCGGTTGGCTTTCTCTGGATGCAGCAGACAACGATCTGCCGCGCTTTCTCCTCTATCTCGCCGTTGCCCTGCAAACAGCAGAACCGACCGTAGGTCAAGAAGCAGTGGCCTACCTCCAGATGCCCCAAGCACCGCCGGTTGAAGTGGTGTTAACTTCGCTGATCAACGATGTGGCAGCCAAGGCGCGTGCGATCATTTTAGTCCTAGATGACTATCATGTGATTGAAGCGCCGGCCGTTCACGCGGCGCTAACCTTTTTGTTGGATCACCTGCCACCCCAACTCCATTTGGTACTCACC
>JBBRVA010000213.1:0-10713 GCA_038247295.1 Caldilineales bacterium
GCACGGGGTTTTCAATTCGCGCCGGCATTACGGTTTTTCGATTTATTTTGGGTTGGTGCGGCTGTGTATCTATGGGCGGCGGAACCTCCCTTTTTAGGAGGGCTGGGGTGGGGTCAGTCGTTTATTTCCTGATAAAAACCTGGCTGCTGATTGGTACCCACTTGTAACTATCAGCGAAAAAGAGAGGGTACGGCGCGCCTAGCTTCCACTCCGCACCCACCCATAATTCATCGATCTAGCGGAATGGCGGCGCGTATTGCAAACCACCGTCCGTCCACAACGCATTCAGACCGCGCTCTAGCTGATAGGGCGTGCTGGGTCCTAAGTTGCGCTCGTAAATCTCGCCATAGTTGCCGACTGCCTTGATGGCGTTGACCATAAACTCATTCGGTAGGCCCAATTTGGCGCCCATCTCGCCTTCGACACCGAGCAGACGGCGTACATTGGCGTTTTCGCTGGCCATCATCTCATCTATATTAGCACTGGTAACGCCATATTCTTCGGCATTGACCAGACCGTAGAAGATCCAGCGCACAGCATCCGCCCACAGCGGATCACCCTGGGCCACCGCGCCAGCGAGCGGCTCTTTGGATAAGGTGACTTCCAAAATGATGTGGTCATCGGGGGTGGTTAAGCTCAGGCGCTCGGTGGCCAAGCCAGACTTGTCGGTGGTGTAGCCGTCGCATCGACCCTGATCGTAGGCTTCGCGCGTCTTGGGGCCGTCTTCAAAGACAACCGGTTCAAAGCTCAGGCCCAGGTCGTTGAAGGCGTCGGCCAGGTTCAGTTCGGTGGTGGTGCCGGTTTGTACGCAGACCGCCGCGCCGTCCATATCTTCCAACGTCGTGATGCCGCTGTCCTTGCGCACCATGATGCCCTGGCCATCGTAGAAGTTTGTACCTACCCATTCCATGCCAACCTCTTTAGAATCGCGGGTCAACGTCCAGGTCGAGTTGCGCCAGAGCACATCGACTTCGCCGGTTGCTACGGCTGTGAAGCGTTCGGAGGAGGTCAACGGGCGATATTCAACGGCGTTGGGGTCGTTGAACAGGGCGGCGGCGATTGCGCGACAGAAGTCCGTATCGAAGCCGCTAAAACTGCCATCTGCTTCCTGGAAACCAAAGCCACGTGTGTTCGGATTGACACCACAGATCAACTGGCCGCGGGCAATAATGGTGTCTAGACGGCTGGTGCCGGCCTCTTGGGTTGCAGGCGCGGCTGGGGCGTCAGCGGCCGGGGCCGCTTCGGCCACGGTTGCTTCCGGCGTTGCTGTCATCATTTGTTGAGCCGCAGGTGCAGCACAGGCTGCCACAATCATCAGGGAAACCTGAATCAGGACGGCTGTCCAATTCAATCTTCGCTTCATACATTCTCCTTATTACTGCTGATATAGGTTGGGTTTTTACGGCGATACAGTTTGCAAACTACCATTGGAATACAACTGGAAAGTGGATTATCAAACTTTGTAAGAACCAAGCTCTCAATCCCGCCAAGAGAAATGGTCTGTTCGCCCTAATCGGGCGAGGAGGCTTGTAGGCAAACAATGCTAAGAGTGCTAAGAGTGCTACATCATCTTTAATAACGGTCGCAGCGCGGCAATGTGGAAATTACACAGCAGGACTGTAAGGCCAAGCCATATTCAATTAGTTGGGGATACGCAACAAATTTACTATAAGTAGACCGAGATGTGCAAGAACGTTGAACCAGACTATAGCATGGTTAGAAAGCAGTGTCAAACTCTTAAGGTCTCTTGGGTGAAAGATACTGGTAAACAAGTAGACAAGTAGACAGATAAGTGGGCATCACCTGTCTACCTATCTACCCCAACGTTTTGGCCTTTGGCCCCTTGTACGCTATAATCGAAAGGCTAATTGCTAACTTTGTGTGTTGCGGAGATGATGTATGTCCACTGAGTTAATCAACAATATTGCCACGATTGCCGGCATTTTGGTGGCCGCGACGGGGGCATTTTTATTCGCCTTCTGGATTGCGATGGGGATTTGGACCTTTAATGACATTCGCTCACGCAGTCGCGATTGGTTGGCGATTGTATTGGCGTGTGCCCTGGTGCTGATTTTCCCCGTGGTCGGCTTGGTGCTCTACATGATGATCCGCCCCAAAGAGACCCTCGCGGAAGTGTATGACCGAGCGTTGGAAGAAGAAGCGCTCTTGCGCGAATTAGAAGAGACCATGGCCTGCCACACTTGTGGCGTGCCCGTCAAAGATAGCTGGGTCTACTGTCCCAATTGCCATGAACAACTCCAGCATGCCTGCCCCGCTTGTAGCAACTTGGTGCGCAACGAATGGGAAATCTGCGTCTTCTGCGGAACTTCGCAACATCTCACTGCTACGGCTACGCCGCGCCCCGTCCGCAAACCTTTTGGGCGTGAAGCTGTCCGCCCCGTACCCGATGTCGATGACGATAAGATCTACCGCCCCGTCCGTGTGGCCGAGTAGTTGGGTAGAGCCCCTTCGGAGAAGGCTGATTCTGACAATTATCTATATGGATTTACCCTTGCACGCTTGGATTAAGGTGATCTGTACACCGATTTTTCAAATCGGCGGATACCGATTTGAAAAATCGGTGTACAATTATCTGCTCGCCCCGGCAAAAAACCTGCCCGGAAGGCATTTAATGGCCAGCACCACGACAGGATCAAGAAACTCACTTTCCGTCCAGCGTAACTTCCACCCGAAAATGCTTGCCCAATTCGTCGAGCAGACGCTCGCTGACGGTGCAACCATCATTAGGAAAAGCCAGCTCATACTGCTTGCCGTTTGATTCGAGCAAGATAAAGAATTGATCGCGCCCGCGCGGATCGCGCACATAATCGTAAATTTCTTTTAAGCGGAATTTGTCGCGATCTAGGTTGCCACTGCGCCGAAAGATAATCTGCAAATGGTGGCCGTCTGGCGCCGTGCGGACGCTGGCCGGCGCGCCTTTAGGGGCGACGTCCTGATGGCCATTGGTCGGTGTCATCTTACCATTGGTATGATTACCATTGGTAACCGGCGCCGACTCATTCTTTGTGGGCGCGGCGGTTGGCAACGCTGGTTGATCAGAAACCACTGGCGCGTCACTTTTCTTGTCCGCATTGCCCAGCGTGCTCATGGCAACATCAGGTTCTGCGTGGTTGCTTTTACCGTTCGTCGACGGCGCTTTTTCGAATACCTGCACGCCACTATGCCCATTGCCATTGTGGGCATGATGATCGTCCGCAGCAGGTACAACGATGGCCGGTATGACAGCCTTCTGGGCTGCATCACGCTTTGGGGTGCTAGGTGGCGTGTCCGCTTGGTTGCCGGTTGGTACACCGTTGGGGGGGGGCGCCGGGGTTTTCGCCGCGTTGTTTTGGACCGCTAGCGCTGGTTCTGTGATGGCTGAGGTTCGCATAGTAGGTGCAGCGGGCCGGCTAACTGGCGGCTCATCTTCCTCGCCATCAGCTTCTACTTCGTCGCCGCGCATCCAGACCGGCAACTCATTCTGAAATGGACTTTCTTCACCAAACTGGCCCAAATCGACATCATCGATTGCTTCGCCGCCCATGATAGCTACAGCCGCACTCGTATAGGTGGCCGGTGGTTCATAAATCGGCATGCCGTTGATCGTGGGTGTGCCATCGAACAACGGCTTTTGATACTGCTGCGAGCCATCTGCGCGGGCCGCAGCCTGGTCGACGTAGGTTTGGACGCTATCGAGCAGCAGGCTGGTCTGTCCTTCGCGGCTCTGTGCCTTGCCTTTGAAGATCATCACTGTATCCGGAATCAATTTGTCTTTGACCTCCGTGTACGTGCGCGGGAAGACGACCACTTCGCACTGGCCCTGTAAGTCCTCGATCTGGACAAAGGCCATCTGATCGCCTTTTTTCGTGTTGATCGTGCGCACGCTGCTGATCATACCGGCGAGGACCACATTTTTGCCGTCGTAGGCTTCATCGAGTTCGTTGCAGGCACAGGTGACCACTTTGCGTAAGTCGATGCCCAACTGTTGCACCGGATGGCTAACCGCATAGACGCCCAATAGTTCTTTCTCCCAGAGCAGCTTGTCGCGGCCCTTTACTTCCTCAATATTGGGCAGACGAATCGGCGCCGCTTCAGCCGCACCCCCCTCGCCCATCAGATCAAAAATAGACAGTTGCCCACTTTCGCGCGCATTGTGGACGCCCGCCGAGTTGCTGACCATGCCGTCGATCACATCGAGCAGTTGGCTGCGCTTGCCAAAGCTGTCAAATGCACCCACCTTGATCAGACATTCCAACGCCCGTTTGTTTACCTGGCGCAGATCGACCCGATCACAGAAATCTTCCAGGCTTTTGAAGGGGCCGCCTTCTTTGCGCGCATCAATGATAACTTGTACCGGCCCTTCGCCCACGTTTTTGATCGCCGCCATGCCAAAGCGAATCGCGCTGCCTTCCGGGATCGGGAAAGGGTAGGCAAGCATGGGGTCACGATGCGCATTGCTGGACGCTTCGGCTGGGCGCTGTTGAATCTCAAAATCGAGACCGCTGTAATTAACATCGGGCGGCAGCACGTCAATGCCCATGCGTCGACATTCGCTGATAAAGTTGACGACCTTCTCGGTCTTGTCCCGCTCAATCAGGAGCAGGGCGGCCATGTAATCGACCGGATAGATGGCCTTGAGATAGGCCGTCTGCACGGTGATAACAGCATAGTCTGCGGCATGGCTTTTGTTAAATCCGTAACGCGCAAAAAACTCGATATCGTTGTAAATGCTTTCGGCAACGACGGGGTCGATCCCGTTCTTTTTGCAACCGGCGATAAAGAGCTTTTTGTGCTTTTCAATATCGCTGGCTTTTTTCTTGCTGATCGCCCGGCGCACCAAGTCAGCTTCGCCAGGGGTATAGCCAGCCAGCTTGCTTAGTGCCTGAATGATCTGTTCCTGGTAAACTAAAATGCCATACGTTTCACTTAAGATCGACTCTAGAGTCGGGTGTTTATACTCGACCTTCTCTTCGCCATGCATACGGCGGATAAAGGTCGGGATATACTCGATTGGGCCGGGGCGATAGAGCGAAATCATGGCGATGATGTGTTCAAACATCGTCGGCTTCATCTCGGTGAGCACCCGGCGCATGCCTTGGCTTTCGACCTGAAAAACGCCGCTCACTTCGCCACTGGAAAGCAGTTTGAAGGCTTCCAGCGCCGCCTCGCCTTCAAAGGGGATGTTGGCCAGGGTAAATTCGATGCCATGCCGTTCTTTGATCAAGCGCCCGGCTTCGCGCATCACCGAGAGCGTGCTCAGACCCAAAAAGTCGACCTTGAGCAGGCCAATTGATTCCAAGATTGGAAATTCGTACTGCGTAATCGCATTGGTGATGCTGCCTTTGCTGCCGCGCATCAAGGGCGCATAGTGGGTCAACTCGCGGTCGGCCACGATCACCGCTGCGGCGTGGATACCCGAGTGGCGCGCCACCCCTTCCAACTTCTGCGAAGTTTCGACCAGGTCCTGGACCCACGCCTCTTTTTTCACCATCTCGACCAGTTCGGGTGAATAAAATTCGTGGCCTTCGGTCAGCACATCTTGAATCGTAACCGGCTTGCCGGGGATGGCGGGGATCAATTTGGCGATCTTGTCGACCAGCTTCAGATCCACGCCTTTGGCGCGCCCGACATCACGAATGGCGGCGCGCGCCTTCATGCGGCCAAAGGTGACAATCTGTGCCACTTGCTCTTCGCCATACGTTTTGATCGTGTAGCGGATCAATTCCTCACGCTGGTCGTCAGGAAAATCCAAATCAAAATCGGGCATACTGACACGGCCAGGATTCAAGAAGCGCTCGAAAATTAGGTTATTTTTGAGTGGGTCGATCCCTGTAATCCCAGTGCAATAGGCGACAAGCGACCCGGCGCCTGAACCGCGCACGTTGTACCAAATGTTGCGGCTGCGGGCAAAGGCGCACAGATCCGCCACGATCAAGAAGTAGACATCAAAGCCCATCTCATGGATTACACGCAGTTCACGCTCTTTGCGCTCTTGCACTTCCTCATTGTGGACGCGCTCGCTGTACAGGCGTTGTAGCCCTTCCTCGGTCATATGCCGCAGCCAGGTTTCGTAGTTATGACCTTCCGGCACAGTGAAATGGGGCAGGTGATACTCTTTATCTTCCAGATCAACATCGCACATTTCTGTAATGCGCAGCGAATTGTCGAACGCGCTGGCCGGCAGATCGATGAAGGGGCGGAAGGTAGCCTCCATCTGCTCGCGGCTCTTGAGGAAGTAACTCTTGTCGCTCAGCCGCATACGCTTTTCGGCGTTGACCAATGCCCCCGTCTGCACACAAAGCAGCACATCGTGCGGGGTGCCATCCTCTTCCTTGACATAATGCACATCATTGGTAGCCAGCAAATTGATGCCATATTTGTCGGCCCAGGGTGCCAGCGCTTTGTTAACCGGCAGCAGTTCGGGAATGCTGTGTTCTTGCAGCTCGATAAAGAAGTTTTCTTTGCCAAAGACATCGATATACCACTGGAAACGTTGCTCGGCTTCCTTCTCTTTGCCCTGCATCAGCAAATTGGGCACTTCGGCGCCCAGGCAGCCGGTGGTAATGATCAAACCTTCGGCGTGTTTGGCCAGCAGATCGTGATCGACGCGTGGCTTATAGTAGTAACCGTTCATCTGGCTTTGGCTAGCAATTTTGAGCAAGTTGCGGTAGCCGGTCATGTTTTTCGCCAGCAACAACAGGTGATAATTCTCGCGATCAAACTGCGCATCGCGCCCGCCCATGGGCCGGCCCCAGACCGTCTGGTAGGCCTCGATGCCGATAATGGGCTTGATCTCGCCCTCTTGGCAGGCGCGGAAGAATTCGACGGCGCCGTGCATCACGCCGTGATCGGTCAGTGCCAGCGCCGGTTGACCGAGTCGTTTGGCCTCGGCGACCAACTTCTTGATCCGGCCCAAGCCGTCGAGCAGAGAGTATTCGGAATGTGTGTGGAGGTGGACGAAATCGTTTGCCATAAAGTTTGTTCACCTACCCAAAATGCGTTAAAAAATGAAACGAGTGTTCTAAGTCAACATCTTGATTATAGCAGAAAATAACCAGCCCGCCGAACTGCTTCGGTGGGCGTTCGGGGGTCGAGCGAAGCAGGTTTACACCAGAGAAGGCGGAAAATGAGGGTAAAAGTGATGATTCGGATGAAAAATTTAAGGTTTAGGGGTTAGGATTTATTTCTGCTATTCTACTTTCGCCGTGCGAGAATTCCGGCGTTTGCATTTGATTTCAGCCACAATTTCGTCAACGGTCAAATTGCCGACAATTTCATCGCGCTCTGTGGTATAGTTCCTATAGCCGGCGGTAAATTGATTTATAAAACGAGCTGTGTTTACTATACCCAACTCGCGACATAATAGGCGGACACCCTCAGTGTATAGACCGGCGGCTGGATCCCTAGTTGGTTCATCAACGGACGCACAGGGAGGTTGCGCAACTGGGCTAATTCGGCCAACGCCTGCATGCGCTTTACATCCATACTCTCAATCTGCTCAATTAATTGTATCAGTTCTGAATGTTCGTTCGGTGTTAGCAGTTCCGCGCGCTGTCGAGCCGTTAATTCGTCAAATCGTTGCTGCTGCTCTGGTGGCAGCCCTTGGTTGATTTGTTGCAGCAACTCACCTTCGCGCTGCGGTAAGCTTGGTGCGCGGCGCTTGGCACGTATCGCCAACACTTTATTCGCAAAGTGTTCCAAATCGGTGGTATTGAGTTGCTCGACGCCGTTCAACAAGGCAGCAAGCGAAACTTGGGATTCAACTTGAATTGTCGGCATAGTTCGTTTACCATCAACTACAGTAGGATTTCACTGTAACGCTCCGCTTACATAATAAACCAGCAAGAGGCTTGATCTTTTCGACGCTTGGTCTTGCTCAGTAACTATGCCGCAAGGCGTTCTTCGACTCGCCTACGCAAGAGCACTAATTCGTCACGGTCAAATTCTTCTACTGCCGAGAGAAATAACGAAAACGGAATCTGGAGTTGTACCATTGGTTCTGACTTACGTAGATTTTGGCGCAACACCTCTGCTAATTGTATGGCATCGCTCCACACATCTGATGCACTCATCACTTGTTCTGTCGGCTCATGGGCTGATTTTTGTTCCATCATTGCCTCCGATTTTGTCGGGCCATCTCATACACCTGTTGGATGAGCGCCGACCCATAATGCGTGCCTTGCTGGCGACATCGCGCCTAACGTCTTTTTAACTCTTCCGCAGTGATCAAACCGGTTTGTACAGCCAGCAATAATACCCCAGGAAAACCAGAAAGTTTGACACCCTGTTGTTGCGCAACGGCGCGAGCCGCGAGTTCATCCAGCAACAGAACGTCTCCTTGATGTTCAGCGCGCAACGCCAGAGTGATTGCTTGCGCTTCGCCCATATGATTTTCGATAATCGGATCATTATTGGCAGGATGCTGGGCGATTTGTTGAGCAATCGTATAGGCATGCTGTTCTTCGTTTGTTGTTAATGTAACGATAACTAATGGCGGAGTTGCCGTCTGAACTTCAGTCTCCCAACCATGCCGAATCAATTCGCCGGCACAAACGCTTGAAATATGAATCTCCGCAAAAATTTGGACAAACAGCCAGAAACTATCAGATTGAAAAGCGGAGATCAGAGGGCCAGTGTTACAAACTGCATAGGTACCCATGCGTACTTTGGGTGGTTGTGCCATTGTGGCTCGTCTCTGGTCAAAACAGCGCACCAAGATTTCATTACGTGCGCCTGTCACAATTTTACCACAAATAATGGTGCGGCTCTACTTCGGGCATCCTTGCTCCATCTTTCAACTTGGCGAAAGTGCTGGATACGCTTTATCATAAACAAATTCGTGAAAGTTGGCGCGCCGGTGTGATCAAGGCTGGTCTGATTGGGGCTGACCGGTTGTGTTCTGTTGCTTTGGCTTGGCCCGCATCTTTTCCGTCCAAGCCGTCAGCCGATCGAGCGCGCTTTGGTGCAGATTGACGCGCGTTGCGAGCGCATCGGTTGTGGCGCGCCCTTCCTGACGGTTGGCCTTGAGCGCGGCGTACAACAGCTCAATGTGTTGCAAGCTGTGCCCGACCGCCATTTCCGGCGTAATCCGACCGCTGGCGTAATCGGCGAGGACTTGTTTGTGGTCGTAGGTGGCCATTGGTGTTTAGCATAACATGTGGCTTGAGCAGATCTTGGCTTACCCACCAAGCAGCGCCGGTACAGCGGCGGTGGCGGCAAACCGTGCCACCCACTGCTTTTGCTCTACTGTATCAGGCACGGCATACCCTCGCTCAATTTCGATTTGCCGAAATGCCTGTTCGACGCCAACCCCGGCATCGACAAGAAGACTAGCGACCAATAATGATGAGCGCCCGATCCCTTGCCGGCAATGAATGGCGATATGCTTACCCTGTGATAACAGGTTGGCTAACCGCGTTACAAGTGTTCGTGTATCGCGTATCGACACGGGTACATCACGATCGGCGATGGAAAATCCGATAAACTGTAGACCCTGTTTTGCAATCGCCGTGGCCTCCTGGGTTAAACCTAACTCTTGACTTTCCGAGCGTGTCAGTAACGAGACAACCACTTCAATGCCATTTTTTCGCCAGTGCAAGACTTCATCTTCCAGCCATTCATGACCACGCGGTCGAGCAACAATCGCAAGTCGCCCCGACCACGGCCCTTCAATCCAGTAAATGTTCTTCATCGTTCGTCACCTCCTGATCATAATTTCACGTGGCAACTGGTCAACATCAATTCCGCGTTCCCGTAATACTTTGATACGATGATGTCCGTCCAAGATAGTTCCATCGACTCTGGTTTTGAGCGCCCCTGCCTGCCCTGGTGACAAAGAGACGATCAGGTCTTCAGTTGTCAAGCATCGAAATTGGTCAAGCTTTAGTTGCAGCAACGTATGATCGGGATGCAACGCCCGTAACGACGATAAACTCACGGTATAACCTGTGACAATTGCTAGATGTTTGATTTCGGATGCTCACACCGATTATACCATTCCTTGCCCACCTGGCACTAGAGCGAACCCACACCACTCACCCAATCCAACACCAACTTGCCGAAATGGTCGGTTTCGCTTTATCATAAACAGACTTGTGAAAGCTGACCCGCCGGTGTGATCAAGGCTGGTCGGCGTTGGGCTGACCGGGCGCGCTGGACTTTTTCTGCTTGGTCAGCATCTTTTCCATCCAAGCCGTCAGCCGATCGAGCGCGCTTTGGTGCAGATTGGCGCGCGTTGCGAGCGCATCGGTTGTGGCGCGCCCTTCCTGGCGGTTGGCCTTGAGCGCGGCGTACAACAGATCAATGTGTTGCAAGCTATGCCCGACCGCCATTTCCGGCGTAATCTTGCCGTTGGCGTAGTCAGCGAGCAGTTGTTTGTGGTCGTAGGTGGCCATTGGCCTATCTCCTTTTGGGATTGAGTAATTTAGTAAAATGAATTTAATACCATTTGGTATTGATTATATGACAGTTCGTGGCAAATGTCAAGCAGCAATTTAGGAAATGCGACATGAAGCGATTGGGTGAAAAGCTGCATCTGCTTCGCCAGCGCAGTGGTTTAACGACAAAGCGATTGGCAGATCAGCTACAAACAAGTGATGCTCAAATCAGTCGAGTTGAAAACGGGCAGCGCAAGCCTTCCGCCGATTTAGTCTTCAAAATATCGATCTTCTTTGAGATTCCGATGGAACGCCTTATGCGCGATGCCAAAATCAC
>JBBRVA010000214.1:0-10641 GCA_038247295.1 Caldilineales bacterium
AAGCAGCGACGAAGACACGACAATAGATAGCGAGCGCGGCGGCTGGGTCACTAGTCGGCGGGCCGACGTAGATGTTGCCATGCACATCACCGCGCACGGCGATGCCACCGGCGCCGGCCGCAGCACTGTTGTCCTGTGCAATCGCGCCGCTGCCGGACTGCTGCGCGTGTAGTTGCTTTTGCAATTGCTCCATCTGGCGCTGCATAGCGGCCAGTTGGGCTAGCAGTTCGTCATGCGTGGGTTCGGTCATTAGAGAACCGCCTACTGGTTGGTGGGTAAAATGTCGGCCTAGCCGGTCAAGAGGTCACCGATTACCGTGCTATAGCAAAGCCAATGGGCATCCCACAGACAGGCCAAGCGGCTGAGGATAGAGTAGGGCGGTGCATGCTGTCGGGGCCTCAGCAAGAGTGGCCGGGCAGGGGTGCAGATCTGGCCGGTTGCTGGGGAGTATAGCATAGGTTACGGGCGGGGACAAGAGGGTAGGGGAGGATGACAAGATGACAGGATGATAAGGTGACAGGATGACAGGATGACAGGATGACAGGATGACAGGATGACAAGGTGACAAGGTGACAAGATGAAGTGTGGTCTAGCGCACGACCCATTCGTAGGTAGCTTAGAAGCTCGTCAGACCGCCTACAAAATAGCAATGGTCAAGTTTGAAAGTTCTGGCTAAAGAACATATGTTTTATAATTGGTAAAAAATTTGTGGTTCAACGGGAACTCACGTGGTTAACAGCAGCGCGCCCAATCGGCACCCGATTCGAAGCCGGTTAAACAAAACCTGCTTAAGCAGGTTTCCTGTGGCAGACGCCGGTTTTAACCGGTGGCTTGTCAAATGAGTTCCCAAAGATCCAAATTCGTTTCATTCCGGAGGGAAAACATGAACCTACAACAACTCTTCCTACAGCGCTATGACGCGCTCTACGATTTCTGGCTGGCTGGAACATGGCAGGCTGTGCCAGACGCGTTGATGCGCCAGCGGCCGCATTCCCGTGTCAACTCGATTGCCTGGAATCTGTGGCACCTGACGCGTGTGGAAGATGCGGCGCTCAACCGTTTTGTCGTCGATCGCACGCAAGTTTTTGATGACGGCGATTGGGGGCAGCGTATGAATGTGCCTTGGCGCCATAATGGCTCCGAAATGACCTTCGCCGAGGTAGACGAGTTGAATCAGCGCATCGACTTATCGGCGTTGCACGCCTATTCAAACGCCGTCCAAGCGCGCACGCGTGAAATTATCGGCCAGCTAGACTTTGAGCAGTTGGATGGGGTTATGGAAGCGGAACGCTTGCGCATCATTCTTTTCGACGAAGGGCTCGCCCATCCCAAGGCCGCTGGTCTGCTCGAGAATTATACAGGCTGGAGCAAGGGGAAATGCCTGATGAACTTGGGGCTAACGCATACGTTTCAACATGTGGGCGAGATCGGCGTGATCGCGAGCTTGTTGGGCGTGGATTTTGAGTAAATGTGAGACAGATAAATTTTGGTCGAGTTGCACAGTAGGTCATCGCCGCTAGGGTGACATCACGCCAGCGGCGATGACCTATACAATACCTGCCAAGCTTACGCACTGCTCAACACTGTCTCCAGCACATCCATCCCGCGCGCCACAAGTTCGGGATCGGCCTGGGCGCCCATGTGGCCGATGCGGAAAACTTTGCCGGCCAAGGGGCCATAATTGCCGCCCACCGCCATGCCATGCGTGCGCAGTGCTTTGTCCAATGCCGGCCACGTCCAACCGGTGGGGAGCTTGGCGGCCGTGACGGTTGGCGCGCAAAATTCAACGTTGGCCGGCCATAGTTCGATGCCCATGCCTTGTAAGCGCTGCCGGCACGCAGCGGCCACTTGGGCATGGCGGGCGTAAACAGCGTCCATGCCTTCAGTCAGCAACAGATTGATGGCGATACGCAGACCAGCCAAGCCCGGCCAATTGTGCGTGTAGGGCATATAACGATCAGCAACCGCGCTGCGCCAAGGCAGGAGGGCGTCGTAGCCGGCATAGTTCACACTTTGGGCGCGCGCCCAGGCCCGCTCGCTCACGGTGACCATGGCCAAGTCGGCGGGCAGGCTCAACACTTTCTGGCTGCCGAGCAACCCCAGATCGATGGCGCAATCGTCGACTTCGATTGGCACGCCGCCACCGCTGGCGACAAAGTCAACATAAAAGAGCGCGTCGACCTCGCGGCTGATCGCACCCAATGCTTGGAGGGGGTTGAGCGTTCCACTGGGCGTCTCGCAATGGACGGCGGTGATCAGATGGGGGCGAAAACGCTGCGCTGCCGCGCGCACCCGTTGCGGATCGGCGATGCCGGCGTGGCCAAAGCCGACGGTTTCGACCTGCATGCCCAACCCAGCCGCCATTTCACCAATGCCATAACCAAACAGGCCGGTAGCCACGGCCAACACCCGGTTGCCGGGCTGTAATACGCTCTTCAGCGCGCCCCACAAGGCCACCATACCTTCGCCCGTCTGGATCGCAACTTGGTTGCGCGTGCCCAAGATTTGTTGCAGCCCCTGCTCACACTCGGCATATAGCTGGAAAAATTCTTCCTCCAGATCGGGGCTGCCGTAGTCCGCCTGATAAGCTGCCCGTATGGCCGCTGGCACGGCAACCGGCCCCGGCGTCAGCGGAATCTTGTATGATTGCATTGTCGCTCCTTTGACAATAAAGTTATAATGAAGGGAAACGAAAATAGGGATGCGGGAAACAGGAAACAGTATTGGTCTCGCTGATTACCACGTTCCGTTTCCCTAATCCCGTATCCCGTTTCCCTATTCCCGGTATCCTACCATGACCAACTCTATTTTAACCACCTTGCAAGCGTTTAACAAACTGTTCCTCCACGGCCCGTTTGGCGGCGGTAAGACGACACTGGCGATCGAACGCATCCACTGGCTGTTGCGGCAAGAGCGTATTCGCGGTGACGATATTTTGGTATTGACGCCACAACGGACACTGGCGCAGCCTTACGCCAACGCTTTGCGCACGCCCAATGCGCCCTCTGGCGCGCCGGTGCGCGTCACCACCTTTGCCGGGCTGGCGCGCCAAGCGGTGGAACTCTACTGGCCGCTGCTGGCGCCCAGCGCCGGTTTCACCGATCCCAAGCGCGAGCCCACCTTTTTGAACTTGGAGACGAGCCAATATCACATGGCGCGCTTTGTCGACGCCGCTTTGGAGCGCGGTGAATTCGACGGCATTCATGTCGAGCGCAGCCGCGTGATCAGCCAGGTGTTGGATAATTTGAACAAGGCGGCTTTGCACGGCTTTACAATTGAGGATGCCTACACACGGCTCGAATTGGCCGTGCCGATCAGCGGTGAACGCACCGGGCGCTTGAATGCGCTGCGCGCCGCACAACGCATCAGCCAGGAATTTCGTACGCTCTGCCAGGAAGCGACGCTGATCGATTTTAGCTTGCAAGTAGAGCTTTTCAACCGCCAGGTGCTAACCAACGAATGGAGCCGCACCCATCTCTTTCGCACGCACAAACATCTGATTTTTGATAACAGCGAAGAAGATACCAGCAGCGCCCATCGCTTGGTGGCACGCTGGCTGCCCGAGTTGGACAGCGCCTTGATTGTGGCCGACAGCGAAGCTGGCTATCGGCTCTTTTTGGGCGCCGAACCAGAGGGCGTAGCGGCGTTGGCCCAGGCATGTGAGGAAGAAATTCATATTGAGACCAGCCGCATTATGTCACCGGCTCTGGTCGGCTTGACCGGAAGAATTGATCGCGAGTTTAAGCCACAGACCAATCAAGCAGCCCTGCCTAACCCTACGTTGGCTGGGAAGGCCGCTGCGAATGGGAGTGCCAACGGTGATGGTGTGGGCAATGAACAGCCGTTGATCGTGCCCAGCGTCGGCTTTCGCTTTTACCCACAGATGATTCGCTGGGTGGCGGAAGAAGTGAAACGACTGGTGCAGCAAGAAGGCGTGCCCCTGAGCGAGATTGCGGTGTTGGCGCCTTTTGTCAGCGACGCGCTGCGCTTTAGTTTGCAAAATGCGCTGAGCGAAGCGGACATTCTGCTGACCACGCACCGTCCCAGCCGCGCGCTAGAGGTGGAGCCGGCGGCGCGCACGCTGCTCACGCTGGCCTGTCTGGCCCATCCGCAATGGGGGGTGCGCCCGGCGGCGGCGGATGTCACGCAGGCACTGACGTTGACGATCGCGCCGCTCGACCCGGTGCGCGCCCATCTGCTAACCAGGGTTGTCTACCCAGAGCGCCGGCCGACAATCGAATTGGGTCGTTTTGGCGAAATGGGCGCCGAGATGCAACAACGCATCACCTTCACGATTGGCGAGAGTTATGATCGGCTGCGCAATTGGATCTATGCCTACCGCGCCAGTGCGGACCTGACCCCGCTCGATCAATTTTTGGCTCAGATCTTTGGCGAGTTGCTGAGCCAGGCCGGTTATGGTTTTCATGACGATCGCGACGCGGCGCGCATTGCCAACCAGTTGGTCGAATCGGCGCGCAATTTTCGCTGGTCGCTAGAAAGTGCAGAAAGTGGCGGCACGCGCAAAGGCACCAAAGCCGTCCGCACTGTCGATCAAGTCAATTTGGGACGCGAGTACTTGAAACTGGTGGAGAGCGGTGCGTTGGGCGCGCTCTATGTGCCGGGCTGGCGCAGCGCCACGGACGCTGTCTTTTTAGCCCCGGCCTACACCTATCTGATGCGCAACCAGGCGGTGGATATCCAGTTTTGGTTGGATGTAGGCGCCGGCGGCTGGTGGGAACGGCTCTATCAGCCACTGACGCACCCCTATGTGCTTTCGCAACGCTGGCCGGCCGATCAACCGTGGACCGATTTCGAGGAATACAACACTCGCCAGCAAACGATGCGCCGCCTGCTCCTTGGCCTGATCCGCCGCACGCGCCAGCGCATCTATTTGGGCATCAGCGACTACAGCGAGAGCGGTTTTGAGCAGCGCGGGCCGCTGTTGGCGTTGATCAACCGCTTGTTGGTGCGCGATCGGAAGTAAAACAGCAGGTACACAGAGCGCACAGAGAAAAGCAGAGAGCACAGAGAAAAACGAGTAAGGCCAGGGGAAAATTAAAATGGTCCACGAAAGCTTACGAAGGTTTTCCTTTCTTAGTCAGCTTTCGTGGACCACTTGATTTGAAACAACTGCACAGATTATTTACACGGTCTCTTTCTGCTTTTCTCTATAAGCACAGCGACGCGCTCTGTGCCTTCTCTGTGGACGTATTGATTGATATGGATAGAACGCTTACGCCTGCTCGGCCAAAGCCTGTGCCTGGCCGAGGATATCATCACTGATGACCCGCTCTGGCGACCAACCGATGATTCCGGCTACCGCTTCCGGCGTCATGGCGGCGAGTTGGGCAAAGGTTAGCACGCCAGCATCTTTGAGCCGTGTGTCAAAAACCGGCCCGATACCATTAATCCGCGTGAAATCGACGGGTGCCGGCGGCGCTTGGAAATCACCCACCGTCGCCGGCGTAACAATTACGGTGCCAGGGTCAGGCGCCGTGGTGGTTTCGTTACCCGGGGTCAGAATGGTTGCCACACTCTCGGCCTGGACGGGCGATGAGGTCGCGTCAGCCGCTGGTGCTGGCGTTGCCACAGGTGTTTCCGTGGGTGCACTGGCCGTTGGCGCTGGGTAGGCGGCAATGGTGCTCCCGCCATTGGATGTGCCACGGCGCAGCCAGGGTACAATCAAGGCGCCGACGCCCGGCGACGAGGCCAAGAGACCAATCAGGAAGATAAAGGTGCGCCAGCAGCCCAAAGCCCAGAGCAAACTAACCAGGCCCGCAGTTGCCAACACGCCCAAAACCAGATAGGCCACCGGTTGCGCCGACGTCTTGGCATAGGCGCTCAAGCGCTCGCCCACCCACAGCGAGATAGCAGACCAACCGACAATGTTGAGCGCCAAAAGTAACAGGCCAATGACAAAGCCCACAGGGGCCAAACAGAGCGTAAAGATAAAGACCATCGTCAGGAAGAGCAAACCCACATTGACAATCGCGCCAACGGCAAAGCTCAGAGCCAGTTGCTCTTCGGCGGCGACCCGCACCTTGCGTACGATGTCGGGCCGCGTCGTATAAAGCAACCAGGCGAGCACGCCAACGACGCCGGTAAAGATGGCCGCGCCGATCAAGCGCAGGATAAAGCCAACCAGGCTACCCATGATGCCGCGTTCGGCTTGTTGGGGGCGTGGCGCAAAGGGCATTTCGGGCGTGGCTGGCGCTTCTGGCGCAGCCGGGGCCCCAAATATTTCTGGCACGGGAATGCGCAAATTCGGACCGCGTGCCACATTGCCCTGGATGCGGGCCCCCGCCGCCTGATCAATTTCGCCGCTCATTACGCTTAGATCACCGTTGACAACGGCGCTGTCATCGAGTTCGATATTGCCACTCAGGACGGAAAGATTTCCGCCCACTTGCCCAGCGACAGTCACGTCGCCGCTAAAGGCCGCAACATCACCCTGGACTTCGCCGCCTTCTTCGATCTCAACATTGCCACTATACACATAGAGGCTGCCACGAATCAAGCCGCCGGCTTCCACCGTTACGTCGCCGCTGTAAACGTTAACATCATTTTCATAGACCTGGCCCGCTTCCACTACCAGATCGTCGGTGAAAATCTGGCTTTGGGCCAGGGTAGTGGTGGGTGTCTCCTGTGCAGTTGCGGCGTGCGCCCCGCTTGGCGGCGCAAAAAGAATCGCCCAACAAAGTAAGCCTACGATTAAAAAGGCAAGAGGGCGGTGTGGATGGCGTTTCAAAATCATTCCCAATCGCGGCATGGGATACCTCTTTCAAAAGTAAGCACGAAAATTAAATATTCTGAGCATAAAGACGGTGGACGCTTGTCCACCGTCAAAGTCCAATTAGTTGGATATAGCTAGATCGTCAAACACCAACTCTGGTTCGCTCACCTGGGTAGATTGGCGCAAAAAGCGCACCCAGATGATAAGCAGGGCGATTGAGGCGCACAGATAGGCCAAACCAAAGCCGATGGCCTGCGGCGTTGCCACCAAAGAGATGAGGGCATCACGCACGGTGGCAAACCAACGGCTGATTGTATCGAAATAAAAGGCAACGGTATGGACAAAAGTGCCCAACCAATCGCTCTGGTAGAGCACTACGTACGCGCCTAAACCTATGGTGCCGACAAATAGACCACCCCAGATCAAAATGATAAATGTGGCGAACAGTAGATTGCGCCAGACAAAGCGCTGACGTTCCTGTTGCTCCAGACGGGTCTCGAAACGGTGTAAGAAACCGATTTTCGGCTCAACGGCGGGCGTCAGCGTCAAATGGCGATCCAGCAGTTGCCAACTGCGCCAATGGCGCGCCAGGCTGAGATGTTGATCCATGTAGGTCTGAAAGCGATTTTGCTCGTTGTCGTCGAGCAGCCCATCCAGGGCAAGCGACATCAGCAGGCCAAATTCTTCTTGCACATCCACGTTGGGCGGATCATTAGATTGCGGTTGGTTGCTCATAATAGTCACATCATCCATAAATCCCTCTGCGTCCTTACCAACTTGCGACGGCCGTGCGTAACATAAAAGGAGTGTCTGCCGTGGTCCGTTTTCCGCGCCCGGCCACCGTCGAACGTTGATTGCCCGGCGGTGGCGGTGTTGGCACCGTTTGGCTCTCCTGATACAGATCGGCCATCTGCTTGCGGGCCCGAAAAAGCCGGCTTTTCACCGCCGAAACGGTGAGATTCATGGCCGTCGCAATGTCCTCATAGCTATAATCTTCCCAATAGCGCAAGATGAGCGGCGTGCGGTAATCCGGCTCCAATTTGTTGATTAATGTCTGTAATTCAACGCTCTCTTCACTACCCAGCAAGCTCTGTTCCGGCTCTGGGCCATCCTGTTGCAGATTCTCCAATACCGGATTGTCATCAATTGAGACATAAGTCATGCGCCGTTTGCGCAGCCGGTCGATGCAATGGTGGTTAGCAATCGATAAAATCCAAGTGCTAAATTTGTGACTATTATCGTATTGGGTTAACCGACCGTAAGCGCGCAAAAACGTCTCTTGCGCGGCATCTTCCGCTTCGTCTGGGTTGCCCAGCATGCGATAGGCCAGGTTAAACACGGGTCGCTGGTAGGCTTCGACCAGGCGATTAAAAGCCTGCTTATTGCCGGCCAGCGCCTCGCGCACCCAAATTTCTTCCTGCTCACTCATATTTATTCTATCCCACACCCTCTGTCATTCGTGGTGATGGGCCCCGTACAACGATTTTTCAAATCGTCCGGGGAGCCCATCCATGCTGCATTACTTTCCACTACGCAAGCCCAAACAGAAAGTTTCAAAATATATTGAAGAACGACAAATGACCAACCGTCTACCGTCTACCGTCTCTCCCATTCTAAGAGACAGTAGCGGAAAGCGCAAGCCGTGGTTTGTTTTTGCTCTCATGTCTAGTTTATAATAACTGGATGTAGCTTGATCGAAATTTCACGCACTTTCCGAAGGATGCATCTATGCGATTAACGTATCCATTTACGGCCATTGTTGGCCAAGAGCGCATGAAACGGGCGCTCGTTCTTAATGCCATTAACCCCCAGATCGGCGGCGTGCTGATCCGCGGCGAGCGTGGCACCGCCAAATCTACCGCAGCCCGTGCGTTGGCGGCCCTTTTCCCCAATATTGAAGTAGTCTCCGGTTGCCGTTTCGCCTGCGACCCGACCCGCCCGGATCTCTTTTGTGATGAATGCCGGGAACGCTTTGCCCGCGAAGGCCAATTACCGGCTGAATACCGCCTGACCCCCTTTGTCGATCTGCCCGTGAGCGCAACGGAAGATCGCGTGGTCGGCACGTTAGACATCGAAAAGGCGATCCAGCGTGGCGAACGCCACTTTGAGCCAGGTATTCTGGCCGCGGCCAACCGTGGCGTGCTCTATGTCGACGAAGTAAATCTGCTCGATGACCATGTGGTCGATCTGCTGCTCGACAGCGCGGCGATGGGCATCAACGTGGTCGAGCGCGAAGGCATCAGCTTTCAACACCCCGCCCGTTTTGTATTGGTCGGTTCGATGAACCCGGAAGAAGGCGATCTGCGCCCGCAATTGCTCGACCGCTTTGCGCACGCCGTCGACGTGATCGGCCTGTCGGATGCTAAGCAGCGCGTGGACATTTTGCGCCGCCGCATCTATTTCGAGCAGGACCCAGACAGCTTCGCCGATGCCTACGAAAAGGCCGAAGAAGATATGAGCGAGCGCATCTTGACGGCGCGTCAACGCTATGCGCTGGTTAAATATACGGACAAAGATCTCTATACGATCGCCGCACTCACGGCCAGCTTCAAGGTGGACGGTCACCGCGCCGACATTGTGATCTTGAAGACGGCCCGCGCGCAGGCGGCCTTTGATGGGCGCTTGCAGATCAGCGATCGCGACATTTTGCTCGCCGCCGAGTTGGCGCTGCCGCATCGCATGAAGAAGCAACCCTTCCAAGATGCTGTGATCAATCCTGATCAGTTGCAGTCCAACATGCGCCAGGCGCGTGCGGAAGCCGAACAACAACCGGGCGAAGAGAGCCAGGAAATGGAGATGGAAGGTTCTGCTGGATCCGACCAAAAAAAAGCCTAGAGGGCGATGAGTCCGACATGACCGAGGCCGGCGAGGGGGGCGAGGGCGCAGTAGCCCAGCCCGATGCTTCGCCGCAGCACAGCTCATCGCCCGGTGATCAAAAAGGCGCCCGGAAGCCGGTGCAAATCGGCGATACATTTGAAACAAAGCGGATCGACACGCCGCTCGACAAGATGACGCGCGAACGAGCTGGCAAACGTTCGTACACGCGCACCGAACGCAAGCGCGGTCGTTATATCAAGGCGCGTCCAGCCGGTGATCGCCCAGAGGATATCGCTTTTGATGCGACTTTGCGTGCAGCGGCGCCCTTCCAAAAGCAGCGCCATGATGAAGCGATCAACAATCTGGCATTACAACTGCGCAAGAGTGATTTGCAGCGCAAAGTGCGCGTGCGCCGCACCGGCAACTTGATTCTCTTTGTGGTAGATGCCAGTTGGTCGATGGCGGCCAGCGAACGCATGGAGGCGACCAAAGGCGCAATCATGAGCCTGTTGGTCGATGCCTATCAGCGCCGCGACCAGGTGGGATTGGTCGTCTTCCAGCGTGACAAGGC
This sequence comes from Caldilineales bacterium, assembly GCA_038247295.1. GTDB lineage: Bacteria > Chloroflexota > Anaerolineae > Caldilineales > Caldilineaceae > JAPLGZ01. The sequence goes on from JBBRVA010000214.1 coordinate 10,122, forward strand.
GCGCTTGGTGCTGCCCCCGACCAGCAGCGTGGATTTAGCGCAAAAGGCGTTGCAAGATCTGCCCGTCGGCGGCAAGACGCCGTTGAGCAGTGGTCTGTTCCTGGCCTGGCAGGTGATCGAGAATGCCCGCCGTCGCGACACCGAACTGCGCCCGCTGATGATCTTGCTGACCGACGGCGCCGGTAACGTGAGCATGACCGGCATGCCGGCGCAAGAAGAGGCCAACCGGATTGCCGAGATGTTCGAGCAGACAAAGATGCGCTCGATTGTCGTCAACATGGAGCACGCTGCGTTTGATCGCGGTCTGGCCCAAAAGTTGTCGGTGGCCCTGGGTGGCGCGTGTTACAATCTGCCTGAACTGCGCGCCGACACGTTGTTGAAGACGGTCAAACGCGAGATTGACGCATAAAAGGATATACGATTTTTGATTGACGATTTACGATTGACGAGGCTATCTTGTAGATGGAATTGTTCTTTATCCAACGAAGCATGGCTGATTTATTCAACCGCTGTGTCTACG